>CBFGOD010000102.1:0-11656 GCA_965650295.1 uncultured Shinella sp.
AGAGTTTCCCCTATACACGCGTTCCAGGCGTGCGCCTTCAACCACTCGGCCACCTGTCCGTCCGCTCGCTGCCGGTGGTTAATCCGGCGCGGGTCGCTTTCCTGTTTCCATTCCGGCGAGACGGCGCGATATATACCGAGGTTTGGCGCGCAATCAACCGCTTTCTGACAGTTTTTTGAAGGATATGCCGCATCGCGGCGAAGGATTGCGCAGAGCCGTACGTCTTCCTATCTATAGGCAGCAATGAAGCGGAGCCGAATTCGGCTCCCAAGGGCACCGGGAGGGTGCGCATGATACGGTTCGTCCTGAAGGCCATCAGTCTTTTCGCCCTCGTCATCGCTGTCATGGCCGGCACGATCGATGCGATCCAGTCGGTCTCCGCCTCCGAGCCGGTGCTGACCCCGCTCGCCGTCGCCTGGAGCACGGCGAGCCCGGATACGATCGCGCTCGTCGCCGACGGCATCATGCGCAAGTTCCCCTATGCCTGGGATCCCGCGGCCATGTGGGTATTGTCGCAGCCGGCCTTTGCCGTGCTGCTCGCCGTATCCTTGTTCTTCTGGGTGATCGCCTACCGGCGTCCGCCCATCGCGGGCCGCTTCACCGCCTGATAAATCAAACCGCCGCCCATCCCGTGCGGCCGGCCAGGAGGCCATCCATGTTCCTGATCGACATGTTCAACAAGAAGACCGTCATGCCCGCGCCGGAAGCTTCGCTTCCCGGCCGTGACGAGCCCATTCCCACGTCGGAAACCCATTTCGTCAACGGCAATCCGCTGAAAGGCCCCTACCCTGCGGGCTTCAAGACCGTGCTGCTCGGCATGGGCTGCTTCTGGGGTGCCGAGCGGCTTCTGTGGAAGATCCCCGGCGTCTTCGTGACGGCGGCCGGCTATTCCGGCGGTTTCACGCCCAACCCGACCTATCACGAGACGACCACGGGCCTGACCGGCCATACCGAGGTCGTGCTCGTCGTTTACGATCCCGCCAAGGTGACGCTCGAGGCGCTGCTGAAGGCCTTCTTCGAGGCGCATGACCCGACGCAGGGCATGCGCCAGGGCAACGATATCGGCACGACCTACCGCTCGGCGATCTATCTCGACGACGAGGCCGACCTTGCCACAGCACGGCGGGCGCGCAACGCCTACCAGGCGGCGCTTGACGCTGCCGGGCGCACCGACCGCATCACGACGGAAATCGCCAAAACGGGGCCGTTCTACTTTGCCGAGGACGTGCACCAGCAGTATCTCGCCAAGAATCCCGGCGGCTATTGCGGCCTGCGCGGCACGGGCGTGGCCTGCGCCATCGGCTGAAGAGGCTTGAAAATTTGGGGAAATCCACGCCGTCGCGAACAGGGTTTTATCTTCCTGTTGGCGACGGCTTGTATTTTTTACCATCTGAAAAATTTCTGGTGAATTTTTCCCGGCGCCGTGCAAGGATGCCGCCAGCCTGACCCAAGGGAACGGGTCGGTGTCTCCGCCGCGCGCCCATCCAGCGCCGCGCGGAAGGTCCCTATAAGATCAATAGCGAACAGGGCTGCACAATGAAAAAAACCCTTCTCACCCTTCTTGCCACAGCCGCCATGTCGGCCAGCGCGCTCGCCGCGGATATCAAGCCGGCGATCATCTATGACCTCGGCGGCAAGTTCGACAAGTCGTTCAACGAAGCGGCCTATAACGGCGCGGAAAAGTTCAAGACCGAAACCGGCATCGAATACCGCGAATTCGAAATCGCCAACGACGCCCAGCGCGAACAGGCCCTGCGCCGCTTCGCCGGCGACGGCAACAACCCGATCGTGATGGCCGGCTTCTCCTGGGCAGCGCAGCTCGAGAAGGTCGCCGCCGAATATCCCGACACCAAGTTCGCCATCATCGACATGGTCGTCGACAAGCCGAACGTCCGCTCGGTCGTCTTCAAGGAAGAGGAAGGCGGCTGGCTGGCCGGTATCCTCGCCGGCATGGCCTCCAAGTCGAAGACCGTCTCTTTCGTCGGCGGCATGGACATCCCGCTCATCCACAAGTTCGCCTGCGGCTATACGGGCGGCGTGAAGTCGCTCGGCGCCGACTACAAGGTGCTGGAAGCCTATACCGGCACGACGCCGGACGCCTGGAACGACCCGGTCAAGGGCGGTGAAATCGCCAAGTCGCAGTTCGACCAGGGTTCGGACGTGGTCTACCACGCTGCCGGCGGCACGGGTGTCGGCGTTCTCCAGGCTGCGGCTGACGCCGGCAAGCTCGGCATCGGCGTCGATTCCAACCAGAACGGCATGCATCCGGGCAAGGTCCTGACCTCGATGGTCAAGCGCGTCGACGTCGCCGTCTACGACGCCTTCATGTCGGCCAAGGACGATACGTTCAAGCCTGGCGTCAACGTGCTCGGCCTGAAGGAAAACGGCGTGGATGTCGCGATGGACGACAATAACGCACCGCTCATCACCCCGGAAATGAAGGCCGCCATCGACAAGGCGCGCGCCGATATCATCGCCGGCACGGTGAAGGTCCACGACTACATGACGGACGAGACCTGCCCTTACTAAGCGGCATTGACGGCCCGTTTGCGAAAGCAGACGGGCCGATTCCGTTTTGCGGGCTTCCCCTTTGCCGAACGATCCGCTGCGGCGCTGTTGGCTCAGTAATGCGGCGGGCGGGTGATGGCCGGGGCTTCGCCGGCCCCTTCTTCCAGCAAGAGAAACCGCTCCGTCAGCCGATCGAGCTTCGTCCTGACCTGCTCGACCACCCGCCACTGTTCGGCGAGCTGGTCGGAGAGTTCCTCGATCGTATGGGCCTGGTGGGCGACATGCTCTTCCAGGCGCGCGATGCGCTCCGCGTCGGTGTCGTGGGGAAGATCGGTCATGGTGTCCTCGTCGCTTGATGCGGCCGGCATGAGCTATAGCGGGGGAGCCTGTCGCCCGCAATCGGACTGGACAAGTGCTCTGGAAGCAACAAGACTGCGACCCGGCAGGCCGAAAAACGGCCCGTCGGCCCTAAATCCCCGTAAGAGTGGATCGTCATGAGCGAACTGGCAATCGAACTGAAGGGCATCGACAAGAGCTTCGGCCTCGTCCACGCCAACCGGAACATCAACCTGAAGGTCCGCAAAGGCACCATTCACGGTATCATCGGCGAAAACGGCGCCGGCAAATCCACCCTCATGTCGATCCTCTACGGCTTCTACCAGGCCGACCATGGCGACATCGTCATCAACGGCCAGACCGTCAATATCCGCGATCCCAATGCGGCGATCGCCGCCGGCATCGGCATGGTGCACCAGCACTTCATGCTGGTCGAAAACTTCACGGTGCTGGAAAACATCATGCTCGGCGCCGAGGAAAGCCAGATCCTCAATGCCGGCATCACCAAGGCGCGCGCCGAGCTGAAGCGGCTCGAGAAGGAATATGCGCTGGAGGTCGATCCGGATGCCGTGATCGAGGAACTGCCCGTCGGTATCCAGCAGCGCGTGGAAATTCTGAAGGCGCTCTACCGCAAGGCCGATATTCTCATTCTCGACGAGCCGACGGGCGTTCTGACGCCGGCCGAGGCCGATCACCTGTTCCGCATTCTCGGCCAGCTGAAGGACCAGGGCAAAACCGTTCTGCTCATCACCCACAAGCTGCGCGAGATCATGGCGATCACCGACGAGGTCTCCGTCATGCGCCGCGGCGAGATGGTGGCGACGCGCACGACCAAGGAAACCTCCGTCGAGGAGCTGGCCGAGCTGATGGTTGGCCGCCGTGTTCTTCTGCGTGTCGAAAAGGGCGAGGCCAAGCCTGCCGACGTCAAGCTTTCGGTCAAGAACCTGACGGTGCGCGACAGCCGTGGCGTGACCATGGTGGACGACGTGTCGTTCGATCTCAGGGCCGGCGAGATCGTCGGCATTGCCGGTGTGGCCGGCAATGGCCAGTCGGAACTTTTGGAAGCGATTTCCGGCATCCGCCGTGCCAAGTCCGGCACGGTTCTGCTCAACGGCCGCCCCGTGGATGTGACCGGCAATGCCGACCCGGCGGAACTGCGCAAATGCGGCCTCGCCCATGTGCCCGAAGACCGCCACCATGTCGGCCTTGTGCTAAAATTCGAGGAGAGCGAAAACGCCATTCTCGGCTATCACGACGATCCGAAATACCGGAAGGGTTTCACCCTCGACATCGACGCCATCAGGGCCGAGGCCGAGGAGAAGATCGCGGCCTATGACATTCGCCCGCCGAATCCGCGGCTGAAGACCGCCAATTTCTCCGGCGGCAACCAGCAAAAGATCGTGCTGGCGCGGGAGATGGAACGCAATCCCGACGTTTTGATCATCGGCCAGCCGACCCGCGGCGTCGATGTTGGCGCCATCGAATTCATCCACCGGCGCATCATCGAGATGCGCGACCAGGGCAAGGCGGTGCTGCTCGTTTCCGTCGAACTCGACGAGATCAGGGCGCTGTCGGACCGTATTCTCGTGATGTTTGCCGGCCGCGTCGTCGGCGAGCGTGCACCCGATGCCACCGAAGGCGAACTTGGCCTGCTGATGGCCGGTGTGGAAGGCCCGAAGGAGGCCGCGGAATGAGTGTTCCCTATGCAAAACTGCCGGCCTGGGCCGAATATGGCCTGATCCCGCTGTTCAACCTCGCCGTCGCCTTCCTGATTTCCGGCCTTGTCGTGCTGATCGTCGGCGAAAGCCCGTTGGAAGCCGCCTATCACATGATCAACGGCGCCTTCGGCCGGGGCGAATATATCGGCTTCACGCTCTACTACACGACGACCTTCATCTTCACCGGCCTTGCGGTGGCCGTCGCCTTCCATGCCGGCCTCTTCAACATCGGCGGCGAAGGCCAGGCCTATGTCGGCGGCATCGGGGTGGCGCTCGCCTGCCTTGCGCTCGACCGCACGCTGCCCTGGTATCTCGTCTTCCCGATCGCCATCCTGGGTGCCGCCTTCTTCGGCGCGCTCTGGGCGATGATCCCCGGCTGGCTGCAGGCCAAGCGCGGCAGCCATATCGTCATCACGACGATCATGTTCAACTTCATCGCCGCCAGCCTGATGAACTACCTGCTCAACAAGGTGTTCAAGCCGCTCGGCTCGATGTCCCTGGAAACCCGCACCTTCGATGCCGGCGGACAATTGCCCAAGCTCGACTGGCTGATGTCGATCTTCGGCCTTTCCGTCGGTAATGCCCCGTTCAACATCTCGTTCCTGCTGGCGCTCGTCGCCGCCTTCGGCGTCTGGGTGCTGATCTGGCGCACCAAGCTCGGCTACGAGATGCGCACGATGGGCCACAGCCCCGCCGCAGCACGTTATGCCGGCATCAAGGAAGCCAAGATCATCGTCATCACCATGATGATTTCGGGCGGCCTTGCCGGCATGATGGCGCTGAACCCGATCATGGGCGAGCAGTTCCGCATGCAGCTCGAATTCGTGCAGGGCGCGGGCTTCGTCGGCATCGCCGTAGCACTGATGGGCCGCTCGCATCCCGCCGGCATCATTCCCGCCGCGCTGCTCTTCGGCATGCTTTATCAGGGCGGGGCGGAAATCTCCTTCGAGATGCCCTCCATCTCGCGCGACATGATCGTCATCATCCAGGGTCTGGTGATCCTCTTTGCCGGCGCGCTCGAACACATGTTCCGCCCCGCTATCACCCGCCTGATCGTCGGCCTTTCGCCGAAGACGCGCGATGTCGCCGCCACCAAGGGAGCCTGATCCATGGATTTCTTTCAGGTCTTCATCGAGCTTGCGCAATCGACCGTCCGCGTCTCGACCCCGCTGATCCTCGCCGCCCTTGCCGGCCTCTTCACCGAGCGCGCCGGCGTCTTCGACATCGGTCTCGAGGGCAAGATGCTTGGGGCAGCCTTTGCCGCCGGCTGCGTCGCCTACATCACCCAGTCGGTCTATATGGGCCTGCTCGCCGCCATCGTCGTCTCCGTGCTGCTCTCATTGGTGCATGGCTATGCCTCGATCACCCAGCGCGGCAGCCAGATCGTCTCGGGCGTCGCCATCAACTTCGTCGTCGCCGGCTCCACCGTCATTCTTGGCGAGGCCTGGTTCAAGCAGGGCGGCCGCACGCCGGCTCTGTCGGAAGACGGTCGCTTCGGCACGATCCATCTGCCCTTTGCCGATGCCCTGCGCGACGTGCCGATCCTCGGCCAGATCTATTCCGGCCTGCTGTCGGGCCATTCGCCGCTGACCTATCTCGCCTTTCTGATGGTGCCGGCGAGCTGGTGGATCCTCTACCGCACGCGCTTCGGCCTGCGCCTTCGCGCCGTCGGCGAAAATCCGGGTGCAGTCGATACGGCCGGCATCTCGGTGATCTGGCTGCGCTATCGCGGCGTCATCTGCTGCGGCATTCTCTGCGGCATTGCCGGTGCCTATCTCTCGCTTTCGGCCGGCGCCGGCTTCACCAAGGGCATGACAGCAGGCAAGGGCTATATCGCGCTTGCCGCGCTGATCTTTGCCAAGTGGCGGCCGAAGAACATCCTGTTTGCCTGCCTGCTCTTCGGCTTCCTCGATGCCTTCGCCATCCGCTACCAGGGCTTTGCCTTCCCGCTGATCGGCAAGGTGCCGGTACAACTCATGCAGGCCTTGCCCTATATCCTCACCGTGATCCTGCTTGCAGGCTTCATCGGCAAGGCCATTCCGCCGAAGGCCGGCGGCGTGCCCTACGTCAAGGAGCGATAAAAGATGTCCCACGACCTCTTCGAGGCGGCGCGAGCGGCGATGGCCTTCGCGCATGCGCCCTATTCCAAGTTCCCCGTCGGCGCGGCCATCCGCGCCGAGGACGGCAAAATCTATGCCGGCGCCAATATCGAAAACCTGTCCTTCCCGCAGGGCTGGTGCGCCGAGCCGACTGCGATCAGCCACATGATCATGGCCGGCAACAAGAAGATCGTCGAAATGGCGGTCATTGCTGAAAAGCTGCCGCTCTGCCCGCCCTGCGGCGGCTGCCGCCAGAAGATCGCGGAATTCGCAACGGCAAAGACGCCGATCTATCTGTGCGACGAGACCGGCGTGAAGAAGACCATGACCATGGACGAGCTTCTGCCCCACAGCTTCGCGACGGATGTGATCGGATGAGCGTTCAGACCACGGATTTCCTGATCTCGCGCCTCGGCGGTGTGCTGCCGCGCTACGGCATCGTGCTCGGCTCCGGCCTGGGCTCCCTGGTGGAGGCCGTGCAGAACCCGCTGCGCATTCCCTATGCCGACCTGCCGAGCTTTCCGGTCAGTTCCGTCTCGGGCCATGCCGGAGAGCTTGTCATCGGCTACCTCGGTGCCGTGCCCGTCATCATGCTGTCCGGCCGCGTGCACTACTATGAGAGCGGCGATGCGAATGCCATGCGCGCGCCGATCGAGGTGCTGAAGGGGCTCGGCGTGACGTCGCTGATCCTCACCAATTCGGCCGGCTCGCTGCGTGAGGACATGCCGCCCGGCTCGGTGATGCGCATTTCCGACCACATCAATTTTTCCGGCACCAATCCGCTGATCGGGCTGGACAGCGACGACCGCTTCGTCGGCATGACCAATGCTTATGACGCGGAACTCGCCGCCCGCATGGAAGCGGCTGCCCAGAAACTCGAGATCCCGCTGTCGTCGGGCGTCTATATGTGGTTCTCCGGTCCCAGCTTCGAGACGCCGGCGGAAATCCGCATGGCGCGCGTCTTCGGGGCGGATGCCGTGGGCATGTCGACCGTGCCGGAAGTGCTGATCGCCCGCCATCTCGGCCTGAAGGTCGCGGCGGCCTCGGTCATCACCAATTTCGGTGCCGGCATGACGGGCGGCGAACTCAGCCATCACGAAACCAAGGACATGGCCCCGATCGGCGGAAAGCGGCTCGCCGCCATCCTTGCCGAAATGATCGCGGGCGGAGGCAACGACAATGCTTAAGGACACCGCGCAGAAGGCGCTTTCGCTGCTCGACCTGACCGACCTCACCGACACCTGCGACGCCGCCGCCATCGAAAAGCTCTGCGCGCAGGCCCAGACGCCCTTCGGCACCACGGCCGCCATCTGCATCTGGCCGCGCTTCGTCGCGCAGGCCCGCGGCATTCTCGGCAAGGGCCATGCGGTGAAGATCGCAACCGTCGTCAACTTCCCCTCCGGCGATCTGGCGGTTGCCGCGGTGATTGCCGAAACGAAGCAGGCGATCGCCGATGGCGCGGACGAGATCGACCTCGTCATTCCCTACCGCGATTTCATCACCGGCGATGAAGCGGCGGTGACGGAGATGGTGGAAGCCGTAAGGGCTGTCTGCACGCCGCCCGTCCGTCTCAAGACCATTCTGGAGACCGGCGAGTTGAAGGACCCCGCACTGATCCGCGAGGCCTCCGACCTTGCGATTGCCGCTGGCACCGACTTCATCAAGACCTCGACCGGCAAGGTTTCCGTTAACGCCACGCTGCCGGCCGCCGAGATCATGCTGAATGCCATCAAGGCCAGCGGCAAGCCCGTCGGCTTCAAGCCGGCCGGCGGGGTGCGCACGGTGGGCGATGCCACCGACTATCTCGCGCTGGCCGCCAAGATCCTCGGTGAGGGCTGGGCGACGCCGCACACCTTCCGCTTCGGCGCCTCGGGCCTGCTGGGCGACATCCTCTCGGTGCTCGGCGGCCAGGCCGCGCCGTCGGCGCCCGCGAGCTACTGACCAATGCTGCCGCAGGAGACGATCCTCCGCAAGCGCAGCGGCGAGCCCCTCACCCGTGAGGAGATCGCCCGCTTCATCGCCGGCGTGACGGATGGCAGCGTCTCCGAGGGCCAGGTGGCAGCGCTCGCCATGGCCATCTGGTTCAACGGCATGGCGCGCGACGAGACGGTGGCGCTGACGCTTGCCATGCGCGATTCGGGGGACGTGCTCGACTGGTCGGATATCGACCGGCCGATCGCCGACAAACACTCGACCGGTGGCGTGGGCGACAATGTCTCGCTGATGCTGGCACCGATCGCCGCGGCCTGCGGCCTTGCCGTGCCGATGATTTCAGGCCGTGGCCTTGGCCATACCGGCGGAACGCTGGACAAGCTGGAATCCATCCCCGGCTATACGATCATGCCCTCGGCCGAACTTTTCCGGCGCACGGTGAAGGATATCGGCTGCGCCATCATCGGCCAGACCACCGCGCTCGCCCCTGCCGACAAGCGCATCTATGCGATCCGCGACGTGACGGCGACGGTCGATTCCGTGCCGCTGATCACCGCCTCCATTCTCTCCAAGAAACTCGCCGCCGGCCTGCAATCGCTGGTGCTGGATGTGAAGGTCGGCAACGGCGCCTTCATGACGGATGCGGACGAGGCGCAAACGCTCGCCCGCTCGCTGGTCGAGGTGGCGAACGGTGCGGGGGTGACAACCTCAGCCCTCATCACCGATATGAACCAGCCGCTCGCCGATGCTGCCGGCAATGCCGTCGAGATCGCCAATTGCATCGCCTTCCTGAAAGGCGAGAAGGCCGGCACACGGCTGGAACGCGTCGTTCTCGCTTTCGCCACCGAGATGCTGGTTCTGTCGGGCCTGGAACCGAGCAGGCCGGCAGCTGAAATCCGGGCGGCAAAGGCCCTTTCCAGCGGCGCGGCGGCCGAAGTTTTCGGGCGCATGGTGCACGCGCTCGGCGGCCCCGCCGATATCGTCGAAAGATCGGAGACCTATCTCCAGCCGGCACCGGTCATCCGTCCGGTCATTGCCGCGCAGTCCGGATATCTGAGTGCCTGCGACACCCGCAGCGTCGGCCTTGCCGTCATCGCGCTTGGCGGTGGGCGCATCCGGCCGGACGACGCCATCGACCACCGCGTCGGCTTCGACCGGCTTCTGCCGCTCGGCACGAAGGTGGAAAAGGGCGACGAGATCGGCCGCGTGCATGGCGTCAATGCGGACGATGCGGCACGGGCAGCGGAACGGCTTGCAACGCTCTACGCGATTGCGCCGGAGGCCCCCACCTTGTCGCCGGATATCCTGACGCGCATCAGCGCGTGAGGTGCAGGCGGCCGTCCTCAACCTTGTAGGAGGCGAGGCCCTTCAGGAAGCTCATGCCGATCAGCGTGCCAGACAGGGCCTTGTCGTCCATCACCATGGCGCCGACATTCTCGACCTTGATCGGCCCGATCTCGACCTTGTCGAGCCGGACATAGGCCGCCCGCGCGCGGCCGTTTGCCGTGTTCACGGCATAGCGGAAATTGAGATCGGCCTTGTTGATGCCGAGCCGCTGGGCGGTCGTGACATTGAGCGCGATCATGCTGGCGCCCGTATCGACGAGGCCTTCTTCCTTGCGGCCGTTGATGGAGAACAGGCCGGTGAAATGGCCATTGGCATCCGCGGTGATGACCGCGCTGCGATTGCCGGTGTAGCGCGCGGCATCCTGGCCCGCCGGCACGGAGGCCTTTTCGACCGTCACCTCAGGTGTTTTGCTGCTCGTTGCATCGAGATAGCGGGTCGCAACGCCGGGCACGACGGTGGCCGCGACGACAACGGAGCCGACGAGAAAAACGAGGCTGCGAACGAACATGGACAACTCTCCGGAAGGATCTGTCCCGAAATAACACGCTTCCGACTAACATACGGCAAAAGGGGCGCTCGATGGCGCCCCTCTCCACGATCTTCGTTTCGCTTGGTGAACAGCCGGTTAACGGCTCACTTCGTGCCGTACATGCGGTCGCCGGCATCGCCGAGGCCGGGCACGATATAGCCCTTCTCGTTGAGCTGGCGATCGATGGAGGCCGTATAGACCGGCACGTCCGGATGATGCGCGCGGAAACTCTTGATGCCCTCGGGCGCGGCGAGCAGGCAGAGGAAGCGGATGTTCGTCGCGCCGCGGCTCTTCAGTGTGTCGATGGCGGCGATCGCCGAATTGCCGGTCGCCAGCATCGGATCGACGACGATGACGAGGCGCTCATCGATGCTGTCAGGCGCCTTGAAGAAATATTCGACCGCCTCCAGCGTCTCGTGATCGCGGTAGACGCCGATATGGGAGACGCGGGCAGACGGCACCAGTTCCAGCATGCCTTCGAGCAGGCCGTTGCCGGCGCGCAGGATCGAGGCGAAGACCAGCTTCTTGCCTTCGAGAACAGGCGCGTCGATCTCCTCGAGCGGCGTCTTGATGCGCGCGGTCGTCAGCTCCAGATCGCGCGTGACTTCGTAGCAGAGCAGCGTGGAGATTTCACGCAGCAGGCGGCGGAAACTGCCCGTGGACGTCTCCTCCTTGCGCATGATGGTCAGCTTGTGCTGCACGAGCGGGTGATTGATGACTGTAACGCCGTCCATGGCCAACCTTCCGAAAATTCAGTAATCCCTCTTTTTCCACGGAACGGCTAAGACCTGCAAGAGAAGACAGCCGGCCGGGCGCAACATCCCCACAGCCGGCTTGTCGCTTACAGCGTGGCCAGCAGCCTTTGCCGCGTCGGCTCGTCGACGAAAGCCGCTTCGATGGCCGTGCGCGTCATCCCGAGGATCTCGGTATCGCTGAACCCCATCACGGTCGCGGCGACCTCGTATTCACGCGCCAGCGACGTGTGGAAGAACGGCGGGTCATCGGAATTGAGCGTGACGCGCACGCCGGCCGCGTGAAGGGCGCGCAGCGGATGGCTCTCGAAATCCTTGAAAACACTCAATGCCACATTCGAGCCGGGGCAGACCTCCAGCACCGTGCCCTCGTCCGCCAGACGCTTCACGAGATCGGCATCCTCGATGGCGCGCACGCCGTGGCTGATGCGCGAG
>CBFGOD010000103.1:0-11637 GCA_965650295.1 uncultured Shinella sp.
ACCAGAATTCCGGCTACATGAAGGGCATCACCGCCTCGCACAAGGGCTCGACCGAGCAGATGAAGAAAGAGCACGAGACCCCGCTCGTCATCTGGTCGAACAAGACGGGTGCGGAAAAGGATATCGGCACCATCAGCCCGGCCTTCCTCTCCTACTACATCCTCAAGGAAGCCGGCTTCGAGCACCCCTATTACACGGGCTTTCTGGGTGCCGTGCATGACAAGCTGCGCGTCATCGACCGCTACATGCTGATCGATGCCAAAGGCAACGGCACGCCGGACTGGGCGCGCAAGAAAACCGTCGACCCGCTGGTGCGCGACTTCCGCTTCCTCCAGCACGATATCATGTTCGGCAAACAGTACGGTCTCGAACGCTTCTTCAACTCCCATGCTGAACTGATGAGCGCGGGCTACTGATTTCGCCCCAAACAACGCTAGGCTAGGGCTCCGATTCTCTCCCGGAGCCCCGGCCATGAAGCCCTTCGACGACGCCGCCCAAATCCTCTTCGGTAAAACCTCCGATCAGCTCGACGAGACCGAGCGCGAGGTCCTTCTCCATTCCCGCGAGGGGCGCATCCTTTCGGCGGACCGCAACGTCGCCTATCAATCGAAGCAGGCGACCGGCGAGCGCGTCGCCGATGCCATCGCGCGTATCGGTGGATCCTGGGCTTTCATCATCGGCTTCCTCGTCTTCCTGCTCGCCTGGACGGTCGTCAACACCCTCCTGCTGAGCAAGGACGCCTTCGACCCCTACCCCTTCATCTTTCTCAATCTGGTACTCTCCATGCTCGCCGCACTTCAAGCGCCGATCATCATGATGTCGCAAAACCGGCAGGCCGCCCGAGACCGTTTCGAGGCGTCCAAGGACTACGAGGTAAACCTGAAAGCCGAAATCGAGCTGATGGCGCTACACCACAAGATCGACACGCACTTTCTGGACGAGATCGCCGCGCTGAAAATGGAGGTTTTGCGCCTGCATGACGCATTGCGGGACAAAACGTAGCATTTCAGCACAACTCACGATTTTCCAGATACGAGACATATCACCTATAGGAGAAATTAACGTTTTGGGTGCACCGTTAGGATGCATCCGCAATTTGAGGATGCAGATCGTTCATCAATTGAAGGAGGACACGTCATGCACGTCTTGTCCCGCCTGTCGATGGATCGCAAAGGCACCTCCGCGCTGGAGTTCGCGATCATCGCGCCGCTCTTCTTTCTCGTTCTTTTCACGCTGATCGCGTACGGCATCTATCTTTCGGTAACACACTCGGTGCAGCAGATCGCCGCCGATGCCGCAAGAACCGCCGTAGCCGGCCTCAACCCGACCGAGCGTGTGACGCTCGTCAACCACTATCTGGATGGTTCGCGCTTCGACTATTCGTTCATCAACCGACGAAAGATGAAGGTGCTTGTCTCCGAAGACCCGAACAATCCGGACCAGTTCACCGTCACGATCACCTACGACTCGAGCGACCTGCCCATCTGGAAGATGTTCACCTTCGCGCTGCCCGAGGAAAAGATCGAACGCTACGCCACCGTGCGCGTGGGAGGCATGTGATCATGAAACGCCCAAATTCCGTTTTCTCGGATCGCTCCGGCAATATCGGCACACTCGCGGCCCTCACCATGCCGCTGGCGATCTTTTCCATCGCGCTCGGCGTGGACTATGGTTACCTCACCGTGCAGCAACGCCAGTTGCAGGCGTCTGCCGATCTTGCCGCGATCGCCGCCGCCGCGAATGTCGCCGAGGCGGAGAAATCGGCCGCAACCTACTTCGCGTTGAACAATATGCCCGTTTCCGTGTCCGACAAGGATGGCAATATCATTCAGCCGGTCCTCCTGACCGGTTCGAAGCGGACACCCGCGACGGCCAAGGTCGAGCGCGGGCGCTATGTCGCAAATCCCGACATAGCGCCTGGGGACCGGTTCAAACAGACGAATGCCGATGCCGATGCTGCCCGCGTGACATTATCGCGCCCCGGCGATCTCTTCGTCGCATCGATCTTCACGCCGAATCCGCCGGTTCTGACAGCGGTCGGGTCTGCGGCGCGCAACAAGATTGCCGCCTTCTCCGTGGGCACGCGCCTTGCCAGCCTCAATGACGGCATTCTCAATGCCCTGCTGGGCCAATTGCTTGGCACGAAACTGTCGCTGAAGGTGATGGATTACCGGGCGCTGGTTGATACCGACATATCGATCAACCCGTTCCTGAAGGCTGTCGCGACGGAATTGAACCTCACCGCCGCAACCTATGAGGACGTCCTCAACGCGGGCGTGACCATGCCGCAGCTTCTTGCCTCCATGCGGGCGGTCGAGGGGCTTTCCACCACGACACGCTCGGCACTCCGGCTGATCGAACAGGCAACGGCAAGCAGCAAGGTAAAGCTGCCGCTCTCGCGCATCCTCAACATCGATCCCAAAAAAGGCCTTGCGGTCGCAACCGGCGGCGACTGGAAGATGTCGGTCAATGCGCTGCAGATGATCTCGGCCGCCGCATCACTTGCCAACGGCAAGAACCAGGTGGCGCTTGATCTGGGCACGTCCCTGCCCGGTCTTGCCGCCGTCACCGTCCGCCTGGCCATCGGTGAGCCGCCGGTCGAGACACCGGCCCATCGTCTCGGCGAACCGGGCAGCGCGGTACGCAGCGCCCAGACGCGGCTAGCCATCGAGGTCAGCTTCGACGGCCTTGCCACACTCGCCGGCTTGCGCATCAAGCTGCCGCTCTATGTCGAGGTCGCGGCCTCGGAAGCCAAGCTCGCCGATATCCGTTGCCTTGGCGGCACGGCGGAAAATGCCAATGTCTCGGTCGATGCCGTACCGGGCGTGGCGGAAATCGCGCTCGGCAAGGTCGATCCGTCCGTCCTGTCGGACTTTTCCAACGAAGCCCGCGTGCAGAAGGCGCGCATCCTCGATTCGGGCCTCGTGCGCATCGATGCCATCGCCCATGTCGAGGCAAAAAACCTTGGCCGCACCCGCCTCGCCTTCACGCCGACGGAAATCGCGTCACGCGCCGTCAAGACCGTCTCGACGCGCGATACGCTGACCTCGACCACCAAGACGCTCCTGGAAAATCTCGATCTGGATATCCAGATCCTCTTCCTGACGCTTGGCACGCCGAAAGCGGTGACATCGGCGCTTGCCGCGACGCTGGCAACGGTGACGGCACCGATCGACGAATTGCTCTACAATCTGCTGCTCGTCGCCGGTGTTCGCGTCGGGGAAGCGGATATCCGCGTCACCGGCGTGCGCTGCCAGCGCCCTGCTTTGGTGCAGTGAGCAAAACGGCGCGCCTCATCTGCCTCCGGCATATTGCGGCGCGCCGTCATCGATCTCGTAATAATCGCCCTTGTCGGCGCAGAAGATGTGCACGCCGATCTTCAGCCCCGTCGGCTGTTCGAAGGCACCGGCCATGATCGAGGTGTAATTGGATCCGTCACCCTTCCAGAACAGCGCGGAACCACAGGTACGGCAGAACCCCCGGCCCGCCGTTTCGCTTGCCCTATACCAGGTGACGTTTTCCGCGCCTTCCAGCTCCAGCCCATCATCAAGCACATTGGTTGCCGCATAAAAATGCCCCGATTGCCGGCGGCACTGGCTGCAATGGCAGGCGATCACCTCGCGCAGTTTGCCGGACGTGCGAAACCGCACCGCGCCACAAAGGCAATGTCCCGAATGCGTCTCACTCATATCTTCCCCTATTTTTGATCTGGCACGCAAGCGCAACGAAAAACCGGGCCAGCTTTGTCAGCCAGCCCGGTCCTGTCAAATTCACATTCCTGAATGCTTGCATCAGCTCCGCTAATTTACGGAGACGAAGCGTGAACGGAACGCGATCAACCGTTCACAACCATCCGTTTTTCGTCGCGGCCGCCCTTCATGCGCTCGGCAAGAAGGAAGGCGAGCTCCAGCGCCTGGTCGGCATTGAGGCGCGGGTCGCAATGGGTGTGGTAGCGGTCGGCGAGGTCATCGCCCGACAGCGCGCGGGCGCCACCCGTGCATTCCGTCACGTCGTTGCCGGTCATCTCGATATGGATGCCGCCCGGATGCGTGCCTTCCGCGCGGTGGATCTGGAAGAAGCTTTCGACTTCCGACAGGATCCGCTCGAACGGACGGGTCTTGTAGTTGTTGAGCGTGATCGTGTTGCCGTGCATCGGATCGCAGGACCAGACTACCTTCTTGCCCTCGCGCTCGACGGCGCGGATGAGCTTCGGCAGGTTGTCCGCGACCTTGTCGTGGCCGAAGCGGCAGATCAGCGTCAGGCGGCCGGCCTCGTTGTTCGGGTTCAGGAGATCGATCAGCTCCAGCAGGCCATCGCCGGTCAGCGACGGGCCGCACTTGAGGCCGAGCGGGTTCTTGATGCCGCGGCAATATTCGATATGCGCATGGTCGGCCTGGCGCGTGCGGTCGCCGATCCAGATCATGTGGCCGGAGGTGGCATACCAGTCACCAGAGGTCGAATCGACGCGGGTCAGCGCCTGCTCGTAACCGAGCAGCAGCGCCTCGTGGCTCGTGAAGAAATCGGTCTCGCGCAGGTTCGGGTTGGTTTCCGGCGTGATCCCGATGGCCTTCATGAAGTCCATCGTTTCGGAAATGCGGTCGGCGAGCTTGCGGTAACGCTCAGCCTGCGGGCTATCCTTGACGAAGCCGAGCATCCACTGGTGCACATTGTCGAGATTGGCGTAGCCGCCCATCGCGAAGGCACGCAGCAGGTTCAGCGTCGCGGCCGACTGGCGGTAGGCCATGATCTGGCGTTCCGGGTTCGGAATGCGGGCTTCCTCGGTGAATTCGATGCCGTTGATGATATCGCCACGGTACGACGGCAGCGACACGTCACCCTGCTTCTCGATGCCCGAAGAACGGGGCTTCGCGAACTGGCCGGCAATACGGCCGACCTTTACAACAGGCTGCTGGGCGCCAAACGTCAGGACCACGGCCATCTGGAGGAAGGCGCGGAAGAAGTCGCGGATCGTATCGGCGCCGTGTTCGGCGAAGCTCTCGGCGCAATCGCCGCCCTGCAGCAGAAAGCCCTTGCCCTCTGCGACATTGGCGAGCGCGCTCTTCAGGCGGCGGGCTTCGCCGGCGAAAACGAGCGGCGGAAACTTCGCGAGGCGCTCTTCAGTTGCCGCCAATGCGGCGAGATCCGGATATTCCGGCACCTGCTGGATGGGCTTCTGCCGCCAGCTGGTCGGGGTCCAATTCTGTGCCATGATACTCACCTGTCCTGAGCGCTCGCGAAAGCCTGCGGGCGCCCTCCGTTTTGAAGATGCGGGCTTATAAACCGTTAGATGGTTCTTGCATAGCCGAACTTCCAGCGCTCACCGAGCCAATTGCGACGGCGGTGTTTTCATGTGACAGGCTAAAGGGCGGCGATCAGGCCCGGGAGCGACGCGAAGCCGTTCCGAATGGGAATATCCAGCTGGAAACAGGCTTTTGCGCTGCGTTTCGCGGTTGTGGTCGAGCATTTCCCAGCCAGCGGCTGAACAGTGTGTTCACGCCTTGCAGGCCACGCCATTCTACCCTTTCCAGTGGGTCGGCGAAGGCGTTGCGTTGCGAGTGTTGCATTGCAGTCTCCTGTCGATCGAAAGCGATCATCCATTCCGGGCTCATGACAAAACTCCTTGTTTGCGGTGTTCGTCATCGAAGTAGCGACCGCCCTTCGATCTTCGTAGATGCGGAAATGAAACGCCCGTTTCACCGGTGAGCGATACCGGCGGCGGCTTTTGCGCTATGAAAGGAGAGGTAAACGAGGAACCGGATATGTCGGAAGTCGACTGGAGCGACCTGCAGCTTTTCTTCCATGTCGCCGCCGAAGGCGGGCTTGCCGGCGCCGCAAGCATCACGGGCACCAGCGCGCCGACGATCGGCCGGCGCATGCTGGCGCTGGAGCGCGCCATGGGCCGCACGCTCTTCGTCCGCAGCCAGCAGGGCTATCGGCTGGCACCCGACGGCCTGGTGCTGTTCGACCATGTGCAGACGATCCGCCGCACGACGGCCGATATTACCCGCTGGCATGGCGATGCCTTCGCGCTGCCCATCGTCTCGATTGCCGGCGATATCTGGCTGACGGGTTTTGTGGCCGATAACACCGGCGCGCTTCGCGGCGCAGAAGACAGTTTCCGCCTCTGCTGCAAGCGGCTCCCACCCGGCGACGACCTCGCCTATCGCCACGGCATGATCTTCCTCCTCCATGCGGCTCCGAAAACCGGAAATGTCGCCGTGCGCAAGTCGATCGACGTCGCCTATGCGGTCTACCGCGCGGCGGGGCGCGCTTTCGAAGGAGATCTGCCCTGGGTGTCGATCGGCACGGAAGTTGCGGTCTCGGAGCCGGAAAAATGGGTTTTCCGCCATCACGAGAACCAGATCCACACCTGGACCAACGCACCCGACATCCTTGCCCGGCTGATTGCCGGCGGCGCGGGGCGCGGCGTGCTGCCGACCTTCGTGGGTGACACGATGCCGGGGCTGGTGCGCGAGGGCGAACCGATCGAGGCTCTCACCCATCCGCTGTGGCTTGCCGTCAACGACGACGACCGCCACCGGCCGGAAATGCGCCTCGCGCTCGATCGCCTCGCGGCCCTCTTCAAGCACCACGAGGATCGTTTCGCCGGCCGCCTTCCTCCGGAGAGGATTGCGCCGCTTAGAGCCGCTGCCCGTTCTTGATGCGGTAGCTCGGCTGGTACATCGTCACCAGCTCCTCGGACGCCGTCGGATGCACCGCCATGGTGCGGTCGAAATCGTCCTTGGTGACGCCGGCCTTCAGCGAAATGCCGAGCAGCTGCGCCATCTCGCCGGCCTCGTGGCCGAGGATATGCGCGCCCACGACCTTGCGGTCCGCCGCGTTGACGACAAGTTTCATGATCGTCTTTTCCTGACGGCCCGACAGCGTCGCCTTCATGGGCCGGAATTCGGCGCGATAGATTTCGAGATTGTCGAATTTTTTCGCCGCATCCTCTTCGCTAAGGCCCACCGTGCCGATTTCCGGCTGAGAGAAGACGGCGGTGGCGATGAGGTCGTGGTCCGGCGAGACAGGATTGCCGCGGAACTCCGTCTCGATGAAGCACATGGCCTCATGGATGGCGACAGGCGTCAGCTGCACACGATCCGTCACGTCGCCGAGCGCGAAGATGCCCGGAACATTGGTGCGCGAAAAATCGTCGACGATGATGGCGCCGCGCTCATTGGTCTTCACACCGGCCGTCTCCAGCCCGAGGCCGCCGGTGTTCGGCACGCGGCCGAGCGCCAGCATGACCTGATCGACGACCAGCGTCTCGCCGGCCTTGGTCGCAACGGACCGCTTGCCATCCGCCGTTTCCGAAACGCTGGTGATGAGGTCTTCGCAGATGACGCGGATGCCCTTGGCGATCATCGCCGCCTGCACGCCCTGGCGCATGTCGTGGTCGAAGCGCGAAAGGATCTGCTTGCCGCGATAGATCAGCGTCGTCTCGACGCCGAGACCGTGGAAGATATTGGCGAATTCGACCGCGATGTAACCGCCGCCGGAGATGACGATGGATTTCGGCATGTCCGGCAGGTCGAAGGCTTCGTTCGAGGAGATGCAGAGTTCATGGCCCGGCAGATCGGGATGCGGCGTCGGATGACCGCCGACGGCAATCAGGATGCGCTCGGCCGTCACCAGCTCATCAGTCGCCGTCAGGCGAAGGGTGTTCGGGCCGACCAGTACGGCGCGGGTCGCCAGAATGGTCGCAGCCGCATTGTCGAGACCCTTGCGATAGAGGCCTTCGAGACGGGTGATCTCCTTCTCCTTGGCGGCGACGAGTGCCCTCCAGTCGAAGATGCTTTCGCCGACCGTCCAGCCGAAGCCGGCGGCATCCTCGAAATGCTCGGGAAACTGCGAGGCATAGACATAGAGCTTCTTCGGCACGCAGCCGCGGATGACGCAGGTGCCGCCGAAGCGGAACTCTTCGGCGATCGCCACTTTCTTGCCCATGCTGGCCGCAAGACGCGCGCTGCGCACGCCGCCGGAACCTCCGCCGATGACGAAGAGGTCGTAGTCGAATGTCGGCATGGTGATCTCCTGCGGGCAAGGCGGGCCGGACGGCCGTATGAGGTGCGGCGGCGCGAATCCGCCGCTCGATTGTCTCCATATAGGAACGCCATCGCGAAAAGGAAAAGAGTGCGGCGCAACGATCTGCAAATTGGCGTGTGACTGAGAAGCGCCGCCCAACAGTTTTTTCTAAAAAAGCAGTCGGATCCCATTTACGGCGAAACAAAGGCACCGTAGGAAATGAGCGCCCGATTGTGGGCTAACCGGATGATAGATATGTCTAAATCTAAAGTTTTCGCAGCATCGGCACTGGCACTCGCCATGCTTGCAGGCCCGGCTCTCGCGGAAGACCTCGTCTTCCAGCTGAAGAACGGCACCAATTCCGTCCTGACTCGTTTCCACACCTCGCCCGTCGGCGTCGACAAGTGGGAAGACGACGTCTTCGGCGAACAGGTTCTCAACCCCGGCGAGACGATCGAAATCACGATCGCCGATGGTCGTGACGTCTGCAACTACGACATGCGCTTCGAGTTCAGCGAGGATTCCGATCTCGATACGACCACCGACACGCAGAACCTCTGCGAACTGGGCGAATACACGATCCACGAATAAGGAAAGGGCCGCCTGCAAACGGGCGGCCCGCATCTTTCCGTGATGACGCAGACGAAAAAGGCGGCCCGAAAGCCGCCTTTTTGATTTTACTGCTGCGGCTGCGCTTCGCCGCCTTCGGCAGCCGGCGGGGTGCCGATGATGTTCTGCAGCTTCTTGCCGCTTTCGACCTGCAGGTCACGGCCGATGCCGGCAGCCCAGATCTCGGCGGCCTTCATGAGGCTGCGCGTCGCGATCGGACCGTCCGAAAGCAGCTTCTTGCCGACCGGCGAGGAGTAGAATTCGGCAATCGCCTTCAGCTCGTCCTGCGTGAAGGTCTTCGCGTAGATCGACGCGGCTTCCTTCTCGAGATCGGCGCGGCGCGGCGCAAGCGCCAGCGCCTGCTCGTCGACGGTCGCGTTGATTTCCGCCTCGTGGTTCGGCGAAGCCTGGATGAGCGCTGCCTTGGCGCGCATGGCAAGGCTCGGCAGAATGTTGTCGAAGCCTGCCGTCGCCGCGATGGCGTCGATGGCGGCACGGGCCGTCTTCATCTGCTCGTCCGTGACGTCCTGCGCCTTGGCGGCGCCGACGAGGCTTGCCGAAACGATGAGGGTCACTGCGAGGGTCCGGCCGAAACCAGCAAAGTTGATCATGTCGGTCTGTGCTCCTGTCTATTCTTTTGCCGTCAGCGTGCGCGCACCAGCCGGACCGGCGATGATGGCAAGCGACGCCATATTGATGAAGAGTCCGTGTTCGACGACACCGGGTATGTCATTGAGGCTGCTTGCGAGCGCATCTGCATCAGGAATGCGGCCAAAAGATGCGTCGAGAATGAAGTGTCCACCATCGGTCATGAAGGTGCCGTCGCCGGAGGCGCGCAGCGTGAGCGCACCGGAAAGGCCAAGGCGCGCGGCCGTTTTCTCGATGGCGATGCGCGTGGAAACGAGGCCGAACGGATTGACCTCGATCGGCAGCTTGAAGGCGCCGAGCGTCTCGACCACCTTGGTCTCGTCGGCGATCACGATCATGCGGGTCGAGGCGGCCGCCACGATCTTTTCGCGCAGCAGCGCGCCGCCGCCGCCCTTGACGAGGCGCAGCCGGCCGTCGACTTCGTCGGCGCCATCGATCGTCAGGTCGAGTTCCGGCAATTCGTCGAGCGACTTCAGGGGCACGCCGAGTTCGACGCAGAGCCGCGCCGTACGCTCGGAGGTGGGCACGCCCTCGACCTTGAGGCCGCCGGCCACCTTTTCCGCCAGCAGCCGGACGAATTCTTCCGCCGTCGAGCCGGTGCCGATGCCGAGCCGCATACCGTCTTCCACATGAGCAAGAGCGGCCTCCGCAGCCTTGATCTTCATTTCCCTGGCGTCCATCCGCCACGCACTCCCCAAATCCGCTTTCGGCCAATCGCCGGGCCGGCCCTTCGCGCGAAGCGGCCGGAAATTCCGGTGAGACACTTACACGCCCCGCCCGGCAAACGAAAGCCAAAATCGCTGCAAAGCCGGCAGGCACAAGGCGCCCGTACAACACGATTGCAAATGCCGGCGCCATCGCCTACCGGAGAGACCCGCCTCCCATCTCTCCTGCAAGGTTTCCCATGTCCGCTTCTCTCGTTGTCTTCGATCTCGACGGTACGCTCATCGACACCGCACACGACCTCGTGGCGAGCCTCAACCACACGATCGGCCTCGAAGGCCTCGCCCCCGTCGGTTATGGCGATCTCACCTATCTCGTCGGCCATGGCGGACAGGTCATGATCAAGCGCGCGTTCTCGCTGCGCGGCCGGGACATCACGGATGGTGAGCTGGAGCGCATGCTGGGTGTTTTCGTCGAGCACTATGCCGAGGCGATGCCGGGCGTTTCCGTGCCCTATCCCGGCCTCGTCGAGGCCATGGACCGCCTCTCCGGCGCCGGCTACCGCCTTGCCGTCTGCACCAACAAGATGGAAGGCCTCGCCCGCCGCCTGATCGACGGCCTCGGTCTCACCGCCCGCTTTGCGGCGATCACCGGCGGCGACACGTTTGCGGTCCGCAAGCCCGACGCCGAACATCTGCTCGGAACGGTCCGCCTTGCCGAGGCCGATCCGAAGCGCACGGTGATGGTCGGCGACAGCCTCAACGACATCCTGGTCGCCCGCAATGTCGGCGTGCCTTCCATCGGCGTGCCCTTCGGCTATTCCGACGTGCCGGTCGCAGAGCTCGAGCCGAGCCATGTCGTCACGCATTTCGACGAACTGACGCCGGACCTCATCGAACGCCTGCTTGCACGCTGATCGAAAAAAGGCGCCGCATCCTTCGGGACACGGCGCCTTCAATACTTTAGCCCTTGAACGCTCTCAGCCCTGGACCTGCCGCGCCTTCTGCGTGGCGGCGAAGGCCTTGCGCATATAATCGTCGCGGCCATAGACGTCGTCGAAATATTCGACCGCGCCGTCCTTGTTCGGCCACGCCGTGAAATAGGCGACGTAGATCGGGATATCGGCCTTGACGTTGATGCCCTTGTTCCTGCCGCCGGCAATTTCCTTGGCGACATCGGCTTCCGTTACGCCCAGCACGGCGGCGGCCATCTTGCGGGGCTCGGCAAGGCGTACGCAGCCGTGGCTCAGCGCGCGCATGTCCTTTTTGAAGAAGCTCTTCGAGGGCGTGTCATGCATGTAGATGGCATGGCTGTTGGGGAAGAGGATCTTCAACTCGCCCAGCGCATTGTCGTCGCTCGGCGGCTGGCGAACGGAAATGCCCGAGGTCGAGCCATACCAATTGACGGAGGACGACGACACGGCCTGCCCGCCCACGGCCACCTGATAGCCCATGCGGTCGAGATAGGACGGGTCGTTGCGCAGTTTCGGCAGCATCTCGTTGATGATGATCGACTGCGGCACGCCCCAATAGGGGTTCACTTCGACGGTCTGGATACGGTCCTCGAAGAAATAGGTCTGGTTCGACTTCGAGCCGACGACCGTGCGCATCGAGAATTTTTCCTGGCCGTCCTCATAATAATAGACCTGGAAAGCCGGCTGGTTGATGAAGACGTGGCGCGCACCGAGAT
>CBFGOD010000104.1:0-11615 GCA_965650295.1 uncultured Shinella sp.
TGCTCTTCCGATCTCGCACTGGGAGGAACTGGAGGATTTCGCCGCGGCCTTTCCGGCGCTCAATGTGCGTGCCGACCGGTTCGTCACGGACGGGCCGCTCTGGACCTCCGGCGGAGCGTCGCCGACCTTCGACATGATGCTGCATCTGGTGCGGGAGCGCTTCGGTTCGGCCGTGGCGCTCGATGTGGCGAGCGTCTTCGTCTACGACCAGACCCATGCGGCGACGGATGCGCAGCCGCTCGTTTCGCTTGGGCGTCTGGGCGAGCACCAGCCGGAGCTTGCCTCCGCCATCCGCCTGATGGAGCGCACGATCGACCGGCCGCTGACCATCGCGGCGCTTGCCCGCCGGCTCGGCTTTTCGACGCGCAAGCTGGAAACGCTGTTCACCAACGGGATCGGGACCGCACCGGGAAAGTATTATCTGCGGCTCAGGCTGACGGCGGCACAGCGCATGGTGCGCGACACACCGCTTTCCATGCAGGAGGTGGCGCTGCGCAGCGGCTTCGACAGTCTCTCGGCGTTTTCGCGCGCCTTCCGCAATCATTTTGGCGCAAGTCCATTGAAACTAAGGGCCGAACTGCGGGCGAAATGAAAAAGGCGGGCCTTGCGGCCCGCCTTTGCGTATCTCCGTGCCGCTTCGCTTAGTGCAGGATCTGGCTGAGGAAGAGCTTGGTGCGCTCGTGCTGCGGATTGTCGAAGAACTCGGCGGGCGAATTCTGTTCGACGATCTGGCCCTGGTCCATGAAGATGACCCGGTTGGCGACCTGGCGGGCAAAGCCCATTTCGTGCGTTACGCACAGCATGGTCATGCCTTCCTCGGCGAGCGACACCATCGTGTCGAGCACTTCCTTGACCATTTCCGGATCGAGCGCCGAGGTCGGTTCGTCGAACAGCATGATCTTCGGCTTCATGCACAGCGAACGGGCGATCGCCACGCGCTGCTGCTGGCCGCCCGAGAGCTGGCCGGGATATTTGTTGGCCTGTTCCGGGATCTTGACGCGCTTGAGGTAATGCATCGCCACTTCCTCGGCATCCTTCTTCGGCATCTTGCGCACCCAGATCGGCGCCAGCGTGCAGTTTTCCAGGATCGTCAGATGCGGGAAGAGGTTGAAGTGCTGGAACACCATGCCGACTTCGCGGCGCACTTCGTCGATCTTCTTCAGGTCGTTGGTGAGCTCGATGCCGTCGACGACGATCGAGCCCTTCTGGTGCTCTTCCAGCCGGTTGATGCAGCGGATCATCGTCGATTTGCCGGAGCCCGAGGGGCCGGCGATGACGATGCGCTCGCCCTTCATGACCTTGAGATTGATGTCGCGCAGAACGTGGAAGTCGCCATACCACTTGTTCATGTTGGTGATTTCGACCGCGACATCCGTCGCCGACACCGTCATCTTTTGCGCCTGGGCTTGGTTGGCCATATGTGTGTTTCCTCTCACTTATCTCTTGTGGCTCTTGTCGAGGCGGCGTTCGATGAAGGCCGAGTAGCGCGACATGCCGAAGCAGAAAATCCAGAATGTGAAGCCGGCGAAGATCAGGCCCGTCAGCGGCGTGACCGGCGTGATCCAGCCCGAATCCCCAAAGCTCGCCTTCACGATGCCCAGCAGGTCGTACATCGAAATGATCGTGACGAGGGACGTATCCTTGAACATGCCGATGAAGGTGTTCACGATGCCGGGGATCACGAGTTTGATGGCCTGCGGTAGCACGATGAAGGTCATTTTGTGGAAGTAGTTTAGACCAAGAGCATCGGCCGCTTCATATTGTCCTTTCGGAATGGCTTGAAGACCGCCGCGAATGACCTCCGCCATATAGGCGGATGCGAAGATCGACACGCCGATGAGCGCGCGCAGGAACTTGTCGATATTGTTGCCCGGCTCCAGGAAGAGCGGCAAGAGCACGCTCGCCATGAACAGAACGGTGATCAGCGGCACGCCGCGGATCAGTTCGATGAAGGTGATGCAGGCCGTTTTCAGGATCGGCATGCTGGAGCGGCGGCCAAGCGCCAGCAGAATGCCTGCCGGCAACGACACGACGATGCCGACGAAAGACAGGATGAGCGTCACCATCAGCCCGCCCCAGAGGGACGTTTCCACATGGCGCAGCCCGAAGACGCCGCCGAGCAGCAGGAAGACCGAGACGACCGGGAAGACGACGAGCAGCAGGAGCGCGTTCAGCCCCTTGCGCGGCATTTTCGGCATCAGGAACGGCACGAGCAGCGCCACGAACATCGCGGCGACCAGAAGGGGCCGCCACAGCTCGTCACGCGGATAGGAGCCGAACATGAACTGGACGAAGCGGTCGTTCACATAGGCCCAGCAGGCGCCGTTCCAGCCGGCCGGAAGCTGACCGCCCTGTTCGACAGTGAGGCAGGCCATGCGGTCGGAGCCCGTCCAGACGGCCGAGAAGAACAGCCAGTTCAGGGCTTTCGGCACATAGATGGCGATCGCCGCGATGGCGATGAGCGTCAGGATGCTGTCTTTCCAGGAGGCGAAGAGGTTGTGGTGAACCCAGGCGAAGGCCGATTTTTCGGAAGCCGGCGGCTTTTCCTGCTCGATGAACCGGTCGCGGACATAGGTAAGGGTCTCGGTCATCTCAGCGCTCCACCAGGGCCATCTTGGCATTGAACCAGTTCATGAACAGCGACGTGATGAGGCTGATCGAGACATAGATCAGCATCCAGATCGAGATGATCTCGATCGACTTGCCGGACTGGTTGAGAATGGTGCCGCCGACCGCGACGAGATCGGCATAACCGACGGCCACCGCGAGCGAGGAGTTCTTGATGAGGTTGAGATATTGCGAGGTGAGCGGCGGAATGATGATGCGCAGCGCCTGCGGCAAGACGACGAGGCGGGTCGCCTGGCCGGGCCGCAGACCGAGAGCATAGGAGGCTTCCGACTGGCCGTGCGAGACACCGCGGATACCGGCGCGAACGATCTCGGCGATGAAGGAGGCCGTGTAGAGCGACAGCGCGAGATAGAGCGCCAGGAATTCCGGTCCGATGACCATGCCGCCCTTCATGTTGAAGGAGCCGGGCACCGCGTAATCGAGCGTCAGGGGCTGGCCCATGACGATGAAGACGGCAAGCGGCAACAGCACGAGGAGGGCGAGATTGACCCAGAGAACCGGCGGGCGCTGGCCCGTGGCGCGCTGGCGGGCATTGGCCCAGATCGTGAAGGCGACGGCCGCGACAATGCCGATCAGCAGGGCGACCAGCACCATGCCGAACCCTTCACCGAAAACCGGGGCCGGCATGTAGATACCGCGGTTGGAGATGAAGAAAACCGCGTCCGGATCATCCTTCAGGTGCTGGAAGATCGTGCGGATGGAGGGCAAGAGGGCGAGAACGCCGAGATACCAGAAGAAGATGACGAGCAGCGGCGGGATATTGCGGAAGATTTCCACATAGACCGTGCAGAGCCGTGCGATCAGCCAGTTGTGCGACAGGCGCCCGACGCCGACCAGCAGGCCGACGATCGTCGCGGTGACGATGCCGACGGCGGCGACCACGAGCGTGTTGAGAAGACCGACCTGCAGCGCGCGGAAATAGGTCGAGTCGCTGGAGTAGGAAATCAGTGCCTGCGCAAGGTCGAAACCGGCGCGGCTGTTCAGGAAGCCGAAGCCCGCCGTCATATTGGCGCGGGCGAGGTTCTGGACCACGTTGTTCCAGGCGTACCAGACGGCGCCGATGATCACGACCAGCGTGACGACCTGATAGACGACGCTTCTGAGCGCCGGATTGTAGAGAAGCGAAACCTTCGGCGGTTCGCCGGACCCTGTTCGGGCATCCGCAAGAGCCATGCATTTCCCCTGACGTTGGTTCGCCCTGTTTTCCGGGCGTTTGTTTTAAAGGGGAGGGCGTTTATGCGCCCTCCCGATCGTCACGTCCAACCGCGGCTTAGCGGATCGGCGGTGCGTATTGCAGGCCGCCCTTCGTCCACAGGCCGTTCAGGCCACGGGCGATCTTGAGCGGGGAACCTTCGCCGACATTGCGCTCGAAGGATTCGCCATAGTTACCCACAGACTTGATGATCTGCACGGCCCAGTCCTTCGGCAGGCCGAGATCGGCGCCGATGGTGCTGTCAGCTTCTTCGCCGAGGAAGCGCTTGATGTCCGGGTTGGCGGACTTCTTCATTTCTTCGACATTCGCGGTCGTGATGCCGAATTCTTCGGCAGCGACCATGGCGTAGTGCGACCAGCTCACGATGTCGAACCACTTGGAGTCGTTCTGGCGAACGGCCGGGCCGAGCGGCTCCTTGGAGATGATTTCCGGCAGAACCATATGGTCGTCCGGGTTGGCCATCTTCAGGCGGATCGAGTAGAGGCCCGAAGCGTCGGTCGTGTAGGCATCGCAACGGCCGGCATTGTAGGCGGCGTCGGCTTCATCCTGCGCTTCGAAAACGACCGGCTTGAAGTCCATGTTGTTGGAGCGGAAGTAGTCGGCGAGGTTCAGTTCCGTCGTCGTGCCGGACTGCACGCAGACCGATGCGCCGGAAAGTTCGAGCGCCGACTTCACGCCGAGCTCCTTCTTCACCATGAAGCCCTGGCCGTCATAGTAGTTCACGGCGCGGAAATCGAAGCCGAGCTGCGAATCGCGGCTGACGCTCCAGGTGGTGTTGCGGGCCAGAAGGTCGATTTCACCCGACTGAAGAGCCGGGAAGCGGTCCTTGGCCGAAAGGGGGGTGAACTTCACCTTGGTGGCATCGCCGAAGACGGCAGCGGCCACGGCTTTGCAAAGATCGATGTCGAGACCGGCCCAGTTGCCGGCCGAATCCTGCGCACCGAAACCGGCGAGGTTCGAGCCGTTCACGCCGCACTGCACGAAGCCCTTGGCCTTCACGTCAGAGAGCGTATCTGCCTGAGCAGCCGTTGCGCCAAGCCCCAGCACGGCAGCGCCAACGAGCGCTGTCACGATTTTTTTTGCCATTTTTTCACAACCTTTTTCTGTTGTCTTTGTTTTGTCCGCTGGTCACGCATTCGAACGAACACGTTGCGGAACTCGCCACCCTCCCGGCGCGAGGTTGCTTATCTCATTCTCAAAATTACGCAGGGTCAAGTGATCGGGACTATTTTCCGGCGGGTAACCTAAATTTGTCAGCATCTGACGCCGTTTTGGGCAAAAAATCGGGGGATTGTGCAGTAAATCGCTCAAAAAATCCGCTTCTTTAACATTTGAAGCGCTTTGAACGTCATCTCGACTGCCGGGATGGGGTTGACCTGCGGCGCCGGCTGACGAAAAGTCGCCGCCTCAAACCCCCTTCGCATTTCCGGATGAAATCCATGAAAAACAGAGACGAAATCCTCGCCGGCGCCGGCGTGAACACCCGCCTTGCCCATGCCGGAAACGATCCGGCTGAGTATCATGGTTTCGTCAATCCGCCGGTCGTGCACGCTTCCACCGTGCTTTTCCCGAATGCTGCGACGATGGAAAGCCGGGCGCAGAAATACACCTACGGCACGCGCGGCACCCCGACGACGGATGCGCTCTGTGCGGCCATCGACGAACTAGAAGGTTCGGCCGGCACCATTCTTGTCCCGTCCGGTCTTGCCGCCGTCACCGTGCCGTTCCTCGCCTATCTCTCGTCGGGCGATCACGCGCTGATCGTGGATTCGGTCTATCACCCGACGCGGCATTTCTGCGACACGATGCTGAAGCGGCTCGGCGTGACCGTCGAATACTACGACCCGATGATAGGCGCGGGCATCGAGGCCCTGATCAAGCCGAACACGAAGCTCGTGCACACGGAAGCGCCGGGCTCCAACACGTTCGAGATGCAGGACATCCCGGCGATCGCCGCGGTCGCGCACAAGCATGGCGCCGTCGTGACCATGGACAATACCTGGGCGACGCCACTCTATTTCAAGCCGCTGGATTTCGGCGTCGACGTCTCCATTCATGCGGCGACGAAATATCCGGCCGGTCATTCCGATATCCTTTTCGGCACCGTCTCGGCCAATGCCGCCCATTGGGACCAGCTGCTCGACACGCAGACCACGCTCGGCACCTGTGCATCGCCCGACGATTCCTACCAGGTGCTGCGCGGTCTGCGCACCATGGGCGTGCGGCTGGAGCGGCATCAGGAAAGCGCGCTGGAGCTGGCGCGCTGGCTGGAAGGCATCGAGGACGTGTCGCGCGTGCTGCATCCGGCCTTGCCGAGTTTTCCGGGCCACGATCTTTGGAAGCGCGACTTCAAGGGATCGAGCGGCATCTTCTCCATCGTGCTCGACGGCGGCGCGCCGGAGCGCCACAAGGCCAAGGCGCATGCCTTCCTCGATGCGCTCGGCATCTTCGGTCTCGGCTATTCCTGGGGCGGTTTTGAATGCCTCGCGGTGCATGTGAACCTGAACGACCGCCGCGTTGCCAAGGGTCCGGACGAAGGTCCGGTGCTGCGCCTGCAGATCGGCCTCGAGGACGTGAAGGACATCAAGGCGGATATCGAGCGGGGGCTCGCCGCAGCACGCGCCGTCTGACGCGAAACATGCCCTCATCCGGTTTACCGGGTGAGGGTTTCAATCCGGCGTGCGGTAGCCGTAAAGCCAGTCCAGATCGCCGGCCAACTGCTCCGGCTTGCGCAGCGAAAGCACGAGGTTGCGGGCAAGCGCCACCGGGCCGCGGGCGTGATAGGCGAAGCGGTTGAAGGCGCCGCGGCTGCGGACCTTTGCGACGCGTTCCCGGCGTTCCTTTTCGAACCGGCGCAAGGCCGATCCGATCTCGGTGGTGTCGGCGAGGCGGTTTGCCAAGAGGGCGGCATCCTCGATCGCCATGGCGGCGCCCTGTGCCGCGAAGGGCGTCATGGCATGGGCGGCATCGCCGATCAGCACCATGTCTTTTCCATCCGTCCAGGCACCATCCGGGCAGCCGAAGAGCGGCCATGCCATGGGGTTCTGCGCCTCCTCGATGAGACGGCGGATGCCGGCATACCAGCCGGCGAAGGCCTCCTGAAGACGGCCGCGCGTCAAGGCATCGCCCTTGCGCGTCCAGCCTTCCGGCGGCGCATCGGCCTGCGCATGAATGGCGACGATGTTGAAGGCCTGCATCTCCGCCAGCGGATAGGCGACGAGATGGGCATGCGGGCCGAGAAAGGCCGTCACGGTGCGCGGATTGAGGAAGGCCGGCGCCAGTCCGTAGGGCACGAGGAAGCGCCAGGCGATATTGCCGGAATAGCGGGCGGGCAGGGCGCCCGGCACGGCCTGGCGCAAGCGTGACCAGACACCGTCGGCGGCAATCAGCAGGTCCGAGGGTGCAATGGCCCGAGCGGACTGGGCGTTTTCGATTCGCTGACCTGTGGTCAGCGTGCAGAGCGGGTTTCGGCGCACCGCATCGACAAGGAGGGCCTGGAGCGACGCCCGATGGAGGACGCCGTAGGGCGAGCCCCAGCGGCTGCGGGCCGTCTTGCCGGCGGGGACGGACGTGAGGGGGGAAAGCGTGTGCCCCGAGGCGAGCGAAATATGATCCGGCTCGTTCCAGCGTGCGCTCAGCGCATCGAGCAGGCCGAGATCGGCGAGGACGCGCGAGGCGTTCGGCGAGAGTTGCAGGCCGGCGCCGACCTCTTCGAGGGCAGAGGCCTGCTCGAGAATATGAGAAGGGATGCCCTTGCGGGCGAGCGCAAGGGCCGTCGTCAGGCCGGCAATGCCGGCGCCGACGATAGTAGTGGATGCTACAGAAGACATGATGGCGCGGCCCTTCGGGCCGTCACGCCGCCGCCTGGTTGGTGAAGGTGCAGCCGGCGGGTTCCGTCTGCGTGGCCTTCAGGGTGTGATTGTAGCGGTAGAGCGTCGAGCAGTAGGGGCAGACCTTTTCGTTGTCGTCGCCCATGTCGAGGAAGACATGCGGATGGTCATAGGGCACCGAGGCGCCGACGCACATGAATTCCTTCACGCCGATCTCGATGACACCATGGCCGCCGTCGTTCTGGAAATGGGGAATGCTGTGCCCAGCCATGTCATGCTCCGTGGAAGTCCGTTTTCTGGCGCGGACCATAGTCGCCTTCGGGTGAAATGTGTAGATGCAAAACCGTCGCGGGCCCCAATGATTGAAATCGGCATCGATTTCAATCATTGGCGACTAAAGGTGAGGCAGATTTCCGTGCCGCTGCCGTTTTCTCCGCGCGCAAAGGGCAGTATGAGCAGGATTGCGAAAACGAAAGACGGCCTGCGATGAATCTCGACAACCCGCCCTTTTCCCGCTTCACGCATGAAGGCCTGGAGCTTGCTTTTTTCGACGAGGGCGACCCGTCGGGCGAACCGGTGCTCATGATCCACGGCTTTGCCTCCAGTGCCAGCGTCAACTGGGTGTTTCCCGGCTGGCTGAAGACGCTCGGCGATGCCGGCTACCGCGTGATCGCGCTCGACAATCGCGGCCATGGCGCCAGCGCCAAGCCGCATGATCCGGCGCTCTATACGCCGCCGCTGATGGCGGGCGATGCGGCAGCGCTGCTCGACCATCTCGGCATTTCCGAAGCCCATGTGTTCGGTTATTCCATGGGCGCGCGCATCACCGCCTTCATGGCGCTTGCCCATCCGCATCGCGTGCGCTCCGTCGTCTTCGGCGGGCTCGGCATCGGCATGGTGGAGGGCGTGGGCGACTGGGATCCAATCGCCGATGCGCTGCTGGCGCCGTCGCTCGACGTCGTGACGCACGAGCGCGGCCGCATGTTCCGCGCCTTCGCCGACCAGACGAAATCGGACCGCCAGGCGCTTGCCGCCTGCATCATGACCTCGCGGGATCTCCTGACCGTGGAGGACATGGGCCGCATCGACGTGCCCGCCCTGATCGGCGTCGGCACGAAGGACGACATTGCCGGCAATCCGCAGGATCTCGCCGCGCTGATGCCGGATGCCCGCGCGCTCGATATCCCCGGCCGCGACCACATGCTGGCCGTCGGCGACAAGGTTTTCAAGCGCGCCGTGCTGGATTTCTATGCGGAGATCGGCGCGCGCTGAGACCCCGTTTGCGACAAAGCGCGTCCGGCCATTCCGCTTGGGCGCGCTTTGCATTATATAGGGTCCTGTAGATGATGAAGGAGTGCGGCGATGGTCGCGACGAATGAACTCAGGGCCGGCGACAAGCTCAAGGCCATGGATCCGATCTGGGACAGCCTGCGCGAGGAAGCCCGCGTTGCCGCCCAGGCAGAGCCGCTGCTGGCGGCCTTTCTCTATTCGACGGTGCTGAACCACCGCTCGCTGGAAGAAAGCGTGATCCATCGCGTCTGTGAGCGCCTCGATCATCCGGACCTGCAGGCGAACCTTCTGCATCAGATCTTCGACGAGATGCTGGAAGACTGGCCGGAATGGGGCAGCATCCTGCGCGTCGATATCCAGGCCGTCTACGACCGCGACCCCGCATGCCTGCGGTTTCTGGATGCCGTGCTCTATTTCAAGGGGTTTCACGCCATCCAGACGCATCGCTTCGCGCACTGGCTCTACACCAAGGGCCGGCGCGACCTTGCGCTTTACCTGCAAAGCCGCTCCTCCAGCGTGTTCCAGACGGATATCAACCCGGCCGCCCATATCGGCAAAGGCATCTTCCTCGATCACGCGACGGGCCTCGTCGTCGGTGAGACCGCCTCGATCGGCGACAATGTGTCGATCCTGCATAACGTGACGCTTGGCGGCACCGGCAAGGAGGGCGGCGACCGTCATCCGAAGATCGGCGATGGCGTGATGATCGGGGCCGGCGCGAAAATCCTCGGCAATATCCATATCGGCCATTGCTCGCGCATTGCCGCGGGCTCCGTCGTGCTGAAACCCGTGCCGCCCAAATCGACGGTTGCCGGCGTGCCGGCGCGCGTCGTGGGCGAGGCGGGCTGCAACGAGCCTTCGCGCGCCATGGACCAGCTGCTGGCGGCCTTCGACTACGATCTCTGACCGGGAAAAGTCGGCTCGCACCGGAATTCGAGGGTTTACACGCCTGGGAGCAGGTGCGAGAAGCGCGGCACATCAAATCGTTGACGGAGACATGTCGTGAAGCCGGAAGAAATCAGAAAGCTCGAGGCCTACTTCAAGCGCAATATCAACAAGGAGATCGTCATCAAGGCGCGCCCGCGCAAGGATGAATCGGCCGAGGTCTATCTTGCTGACGAGTTCCTGGGTGTCGTGTTCCGCGACGACGAGGACGGCGAACTCTCCTACAACTTCTCCATGGCGATCCTCGACATCGATCTGTGATCTCCTGGGACATCGCTGGAATTCAAAGGCCCGGCCGCCCTTGGCGCCGGGCTTTTTCGTGTCTGGCTGCAGTTTCCAGCCTCTCCTCCGTCATCCTCGGCCTTGAGCCGAGGATCCACACCGCAGGTGTTGTGCTCGCCGCTTGGATCCTCGGCTCAAGGCCGAGGATGACGTCGAGGGAGGGGTGGGCGTCGGTGGCAGTCGGCGAGGTATGACAGCCGAGGTATGATAGGCAAAAGGGCGACGAACGGACGCGACAGTGAAGGGCAGGCCCACTGTCAACACCAAAAGCTGCAAATCACTCCAGCTATTCTGGTTCCGACGCCGATTATTATTGTTTTGCGACAGCTTGGCTTTTCGCAACGCCAATAATCATACCTATCGCGCAAGTTGTTGCTTTGTTTGAAAAATATTGCGCTGCACCATTTCGTTGACTTTTTTGTGCAATGCATATAGATTTTGGACCATACCACCGGGATCCAAAGGAGACTTCGATGTTCAATTTCGACGATGCAAACAAGAAGAGCAAGGAAGCCGTGGACACGTTCGTGAAGAGCTACACGACCGCTGCGCAGGCTTGGCAGGCAATCGCCACCGAGACTGCCGACTTCAACAAGAAGTCCTTCGAAAACGGCCTTGCTCACTTCGAGAAGCTTTCGGGCGTCAAGAGCGTCGAAGCTGCCGTCGAACTTCAGACTGCTTTCGTGAAGTCTTCCTATGAAGGTTTCGTTGCCGAAGCCACGAAGCTCAGCGAAATGTATGCCGACCTCGCCAAGGGCGCCTACAAGCCCTACGAAGCACCGGTCGCCAAGGCCACTGCTGCCGCCAAGTCGGCCGTCGCCGCCTAAGGTTTTCAGTACAGCGTACGCGTATAACGTTTATCGGCCGGCCGTGGGCAACCACGGCCGGCCGTTTCGCGTTTCGGGGGTTGCGCGGGGCTGACGCGGCGGCCGCAAATTTCGCTATTTCCTTCGGACAGCCGGCGATTATGATTGCAGTGCGAAGCAGGGGTCTTACAATCGTGTGACGAAACATTAGATAACAGGTCCAAAGGCTACCTCAGCCGAACGACGCGCCACGAAAGAAGCGGCCGTAACAGGACTCGTAATCAGGGAATGACCACGAATATGACTGTGAGACGGGTCACAATGCAGGACGGTGACGAGGGCGGCGGCACTCCCGGTCGCAGCACCTCCGTCATCACCCGCACGAAGCCTAAGACGAAGAAGCCGAGCCTGTACCGCGTGCTGCTTCTCAACGATGATTATACGCCCATGGAGTTTGTGATCCACATTCTGGAACGTTTCTTCCAGAAGGACCGCGAAGCGGCCACACGGGTCATGTTGCATGTGCACAATCATGGCGTAGGCGAGTGTGGCGTGTTTACCTACGAGGTTGCCGAAACCAAAGTGACACAGGTGATGGATTTCTCCCGCCAGCACCAGCAT
>CBFGOD010000105.1:0-11603 GCA_965650295.1 uncultured Shinella sp.
GATCCAGGCACCGGCCGCGATGCCGAGATTGAAGGCGGCGATATTGAGGGCCGAGGCGACGTCGATGCCGGCGGGGCGATGGCGCTTGGCCATGTCGACGACATAGAGCTGGAGGCCCGGCACATTGGCGAAGGACAGGAAGCCGAGGGCGGCGAGCGTGACCAGCGCGAAGACCGGCGACGGGGCGGTGAAGGTGAGCACGACCAGCACGAGGGCTTGCAGGGCGAAGAGCACGGTGAGCGCCTTGACGGGATCCTTGTCTGCGACTTTTCCGCCGAAGATGTTGCCGAGCGCGATGGCCGCGCCATAGAGCACCAGAACGAGGCTGACCGTGTTGGCGGAGAAGCCGGTGATTTCCTGGAGCAGCGGCGACAGGAAGGTGAAGGTGACGAAGGTGCCGCCATAGCCGAGCGCCGTCATGGCGAAGACAATGAGGAGGCGGCCGGAGCCGAGCACGCGCACCTGTTCCATCAGGCCGGCCGGCTTTTCGCGCTTGAGCGTGTTCGGCAGCAAAAGCGCAATGGCCGCGAAGGCGACGAGGCCGAGGCCGGCGACGGCCCAGAAGGTGGCGCGCCAGCCGAAAGTCTGGCCGATGAAGGTGCCGAGCGGCACGCCCGTCACGATGGCGACGGTCAGCCCCATGAACATCATGGCGATGGCCGAGGCGCGGCGATCGGGCGCCACGAGATCGGCCGCGATGGTGGCCCCGACGGAGAAGAAGACGCCATGCGCGAAGGCCGAGAGCACGCGGCCGACGAGCAGCATTTCATAACTCGGCGACAGGGCGGCGATGGCATTGCCAGCGATGAACAGCGCCATCAAACCAAGCAGCAGCGGCTTGCGGCCGAGCTTTCCGGTGAGCGCGGTGAGCACCGGCGCGCCAAAGGTCACGCCGAGCGCATAGACGGAGACGATGAGGCCGGCGAGCGGCAGGGTGATGTGAAGATCGGAGGCGACGGTCGGCAAGAGGCCGACGATCACGAATTCCGTGGTGCCGATCGCGTAGGCCGCGACGGTAAGCGCAAAGAGAGCAAGTGGCATGGAGCACCTTAGGAGCTTTGGCGGCGCAATCGGACGCCGTGCGGGAGTGATGGCGGGAATATGCGGTGCGGCCACTTGAATGATAAGAATGCGCAATGGATAAAGGGCTGTGAAATGAATTCACAGGATGAGCCATGGACAATCGCACCGGGGAAATGGATGTCTTCGTCGCGGTCGCCGAGACCGGAAGCTTTTCGGCCGCGGCCCGGCTGCTGAAGCTGACGCCCTCGGCCGTGAGCAAGCTGGTGACGCGCATCGAAGATCGCCTGGGCACGCGCCTGCTGGTGCGCACCACCCGCTCCCTCCTCCTGACGCCGGAAGGCGAGACCTATCTGGCGCGGGCGCGGCGCGTGCTGGCGGAAATCGACGAGATGGAGCGGCTGGTCGCGCGCGGCGCGCAGGCAAAGCCGCGCGGCCTGCTGCGCATCAACGCCACGATCGGCTTCGGCGAGTGCTATATCATCCCGCTCGTCGGCGAATTCCTGGCGCTCTATCCGGATGTGAAGCTGGAACTGTCGTTGAGCGACGGCCTGATCGACCTCGTCGAGGAACGCACCGACATCGCCTTTCGCACCGCGCCGATGGCCGATTCCGCGCTCAAGGCGCGCAAGCTGCTGGTCAGCCATCGCGTCACCGTCGCCACGCCCGGCTATCTTGCCCGGCGCGGCACGCCGCGCACGCCGGCGGATCTCGCCGCGCACAATTGCATCACCTTCACCTTCGGCCGCGCGCCGGGCGAATGGCCGTTCCGCGATCCCGGCGAAAGCACGGTCTATCCGGCGCCCGCCGCCGGCAACCTGATGGCCGCCAGCGGCTCCGTCGCGCGGCTGCTCTGCCTGCAGGGTCTCGGCATCGCGCGCATCGGCAAGTTCCATGTCGAAGGCGATATTGCAGCGGGCGTTCTGGTCGAGGTGCTTGCGGATTACAATCCGGAGCAGCCGGAACAGGTCCATGCCGTCTATGTCGGCCACGAGCATCTGGCGGCCCGCATCCGGGCGTTCATCGACTTTCTCGCGGAGAAGATTTGAGCCGCCGGCTCGTCCCCTTCCCCCTTCTCCCCGTTGCCAAGCCCACCCACCGGTGGTATCGATTCTTCGTTCGCAACACGTAAGAGAGGACTGCGCGTGAAACACGAATTTCTGCCACACCGCACGCATGGTCCCAATCTTGCCCTGCAGATGCGTTTGCAGGGCTGATCGGAACGAACACACTTCTCTTCTGGTCCGCCTGTCCGGCGATGCGGTTTCCCCGCATCCAATTTCCTTGTGCCTTTTCGCGTGATCGACGGCTGATGCCGCGCCGCGGGGCCTTGAAGACCAGAGATTTTTCATGTCGCTCATCAATATCCGTGCGCTCGGCGTCACGCTTTCCACCCCCCTCTTCGCCAATCTCAACCTCGCCATCGCGAGCGGCGACCGCATCGGCCTCGTTGCCGCCAACGGGCGCGGCAAATCCACGCTGCTCCGCTGCATCACCGGCGATTTCGAACCGACCAGCGGCGAGATCACCCGCGCCCGCGGCCTCACCGTCGGGCATATGGAACAGAACCTCCCCCCCGGCCTGGAAAAGCTGACCTTTCGCGAGGCCGTGCTCGGCGCGCTGTCGCCCGAACAGCAGGAGAGCGAAAGCTGGCGGGCGGATGTGACGCTCGAAGAGCTCGACGTGCCCGAAGCCCTGCGCGAGCGACCGCTTGCGGCGCTGAGCGGCGGCTGGCAGCGCATCGCGCTGATTGCCCGCGTGCGCGTCGGCGAGCCGGATGTGCTGCTGCTCGACGAGCCGACCAATCATCTCGACCTCGAAAAGATCGCCCGGCTGGAAAGCTGGCTCGGCACGCTGCCGCGCGATATGCCGGTCATCCTCTCCAGCCACGACCGCGCCTTCCTCGATGCGGTGACGAACCGCACGCTGTTTCTGCGGCCCGAACGCTCGCAGCTCTTCGCCCTGCCCTATTCCCGCGCCCGCGCGGCGCTGGACGAGGCGGATGCGGCCGAGGAGCGGCGCTTCGAGAAGGATATGAAGGCGGCTGCACAGCTGCGTCAGCAGGCGGCGAAGCTCAACAATATCGGCCTCAATTCGGGCAGCGACCTGCTGGTGGTGAAGACCAAGCAGCTGAAGGCCCGTGCCGAGCGCATCGAGGATGCGGCCCGCCCCGCCCACCAGGAGAACTCGGCCGGCGCCATCCGTCTCGCCAACCGCGGCACCCATGCCAAGGTGCTGGTGACGCTGGAGGATTGCCCGGTCGAAACGCCCGATGGCACCCTCCTCTTCCGCACCGGGCAAAAATTCATCTGCCAGGGCGACCGCATCGTACTGCTGGGGCTGAACGGCACCGGCAAGACGCGGTTCGTGCTACGGCTGCGCGAAGCAATCGATGGCGCAGCACGGGAAGGCATCAAGCCGACGCCGTCGCTGGTGCTCGGCTATGGCGACCAGGCGCTGTCGGATCTCTCCGATACGGAGACGCCGCATGGCACGATCATCCACCGCTTCGACGTCGGCGACCAGCGGGCACGCAGCCTGCTCGCCAGTGCCGGTTTTTCCGTGGAGATGCAGGGGCGGCCGGTCGGGCTGCTCTCCGGCGGGCAGAAGGCGCGGCTCGGCATGCTGGTACTGCGGCTCACCAATCCGAACTTCTATCTGCTCGACGAGCCGACCAACCATCTCGACATCGAGGGGCAGGAAGCGCTGGAACGGGAGCTGACCGCGCAGCAGGCGAGCTGCCTCTTCGTCTCGCACGACCGCGCTTTCGTACGCGCGGTAGCCAACCGCTTCTGGCTGATCGAGAAGCGCCGGCTGATCGAGGTGGACGGGCCGGAGGACTTCTTCGAGGAGGCCGCCCTATCCGCGTGAGGCGATGCGCGGATCGGCGGAAAAATCCTCGCGGGAGAAGCCTATACGCCTCGGCGGGTGGTCGCACAAAGCCTGCACGCCGAGCACGGACAACCGGATGCGCCAGGTCTGGCGCTCCACCGGCTTCGGTGCGGCAAAGGCTTTGGCCGTAAGAAGCGCGAGGTTGTTGCCGGCGGCGGGATCGCGCACCGAACGGTAGAGAATGGCGGTGAGCCCGCCTTCCCGCGCGCCCTCGGCCAGCGACTGGCAGGGGGCGTAGTCGGTCGGATGCGTCCATAAGGCGGCATCCCGGTCGAGCGGCGGCAGCGTGAGGTCGATGGCCTGCCCGGTCGCGATGGCAGCGGAAAAAGCGGTGTAATCGGCCGCGTTTGCCGGTAGCTGCGTCGTTGGCGATTCGGAAAAAAACAGGAGACGGTAGAAGGCCATTTCGGCCAGCGCCGTCTCCACCGTCAGCGCCGCATAATAGACGCCGAGCGTGCGCCCTGCCCGGCGGAAGCGCGAGCCGTGCGGATAGATGGCGCCGTAGCGGAAGGGTGTGGCGAGCAGATAATCAAGGCCGGCGCATTCGGGCGGCAGCAGCGGTTTGCTTTCTTCGAGAATGTCTTCGAGCAATGCCTGCTCGTCCAGCGTATCGACGAGTTTCAGCGTCGAGACGCGATGCTGCGCCTCGACGAACCGCCAGACGCTGCCCGCAAAGGGCCGCGCCTCAGACGAGAGCGCGGCGGGCGTCCAGATAGGCGAGGACATCGACAAGGCCGGATATGGAGACGATACGATCGACCGGGCGGGCACCGAGCGCGGTGTTTTCGGCCGTCATCCAGTTGCGCGCCACGCTTTCGTCGCCGCCCACGATGGCGTCGAGCGAGCGGAACAGGCGCACGAGCAGCACGGCGAGCTCGAAGGGCTTCGTGCCGCGCTCCAAGAGCACGTCCTGCCGCTTCAGCCGCGACACCGTCGCCTCCGACACGCCGATGACCGCCGAGAGGATGCGCGCCGTCAGCCCCAGCCGGTCCGCTGCATTGACGGCCGCCTTGGTGAGCACGACGCCCTCCGCATTGACCTGCTGTATGGGTTTGCGCTGCATGGCCTCAATCCTTTCCATGGAAAGAATATAGAGGTTATTTTTCGGAAGACAAGGTTTTTGAAGAGGCAAGACCCCTCCCTAAATCCCTCCCCACAAGGGGGAGGGACTTACGATGCCGAACCGCTTTCATTCTCCCGGCGACATTGCTGTTAGCCGAGATGGTAAAGAGTCCGCAAACGGAACGGCCGTTTAAGTCCCTCCCCCTTGTGGGGAGGGATTAGGGAGGGGTCTTGCCTCTACACTCCCAAAAGCTCGGCCATGATGCGCAGGTGATCGGCCTGCAGCGGCTTTTCGAAATAGCTCTTCACGAAGCTGTATTGCATGGCCCGCTCGCGGTCCTTGCCGAGATGCGAGCTGGTGAGCATGGCGACGACGGGGGCGTGCTGCTCGAATTCCTCGGCATAACGGTCGAGGAACTCGAAACCGTTCATCACCGGCATGTTGATGTCGAGGATGATGGCGTCGGGCGTGTCCTCGCTCCGCAGGATGTCGAGCGCTTCCGTGCCGTCGAACGCCTTGAGGATGCGGATCGACGGATCGAACTTGCGGATCGTATATTCACAAATGAACTGGTCGTTCTCGTCGTCATCGATGACCAGGATCGAATGGATCTTCATTTCAGTCCCCGTCGGGCAGCTCGACCATAAAGCGGCTGCCCTTATCTCTTGCTTCATAGAGCGCCGTGCCGCCGAGGGCCTCCGCGCTCTTTCTCAATATGTAGAGGCCAAGCCCGCTGCCGAAGGACCGGTTGGGGTGCAGCCGTTTGAACATTTTAAACAACAAATGACGGCTTGCGGGCGGAACACCCAGGCCGTTGTCTTCCACCGATAGCCTGAGCCGGCCGCCATAGCGGAAAGCGCGGACATCGATCGCCGGCTCCGCCTCCTTCGGGTCATGATATTTGACCGCGTTGGACAGCATGTTGCCGACGATGACCTGGAATTTCGATGGCTTGCTGACGATTGTCAATTCGGCCGGCACATGATTTTCGATGCGAATTCGCTTGAAATCGTCGAGATGCGAGAGCGCATCGATCGCCTCCGAAACGAGCAGGCGCAGCGCGATCGGCTTCTCGTCCTCTTCCATCAACCGGTTACGCGTGATCGTGATGATGTTCTGGATGAGGTGGTCGAGGCGGCGGAAATTCCCCTCCATGCGCTGGTGCATCTGGCCAAGCGCCGGGATATTCCCCTCCGCCAGCATATCGCGGGAAATCCCGAGCAGCCCGAGCGAGGAGGCAATCGGCGAGCGCAGGTCGTGCGAGGTGCGGTAGGCGAATTCCTCAAGCTCGGCATTCGCCTCGATCAGGGCCTGCTCACTCGCCTTGCGCTCGGAAATATCGCGCACGATGCCGCTGTAGATGATGGTGCCGCCGAGATCGAGCTTCGCCACGGCAAGGTCGAGCGGGAAGATGGAACCATCCTTGCGCCGGCCCTCCGCCTCGCGGCCGATGCCGATGACCTTCGCCTCGCCGGTGCGCTGGTAGTTGCCGATATAACCGTCATGGGCGCTGTGATAGGGCTCCGGCATCAGCATCCTGACATTGCGGCCGATCACCTCCTCCGGTTCGTAGCCGAAAATGTGCGTGCAGGCGGGATTGACCGAGAGAATGACGCCGCGATCGTCGATGGTGATGATACCGTCCACCGCATTGTCGATGATGGCGGCGAGGCGCGCCCGGTTTTCGGCGAGGTCCGCCGCCATCGCGCGGGCACGGCGGGAAGATAAATAGAGATGGATGATGAGCGCGCCATAGAGCGTGCCCGAGATCAGCACGAGCGAAGACAACGTGCCGCGCGCGTTGATATCATTGATGGAAAAGGTGATGCCGAAGGTGGTTTCGTAGCGTGTCAGCTCATAATAGGTCATCGCCAGCAGGATGAGATAGGTCAGCAGGCCGAGGATGGCGGCGATGGTCAGCCGGTCGTAGCCGGTCTTCTCCGTGCCGACGAAGACGATGGCGATGCCGAGCGCCACGAAGCAGCTGGCACTCTGGAACGACATGCGCGTGAAGCGGATCCAGTCATGGGCGAAATCGAGCGAAATCGCGTAGCCGACGAGTGCGGCCGCGGCGATGATGAAGGCCGTGAAGCCGAGCGCGACCTGCAGAACGTCGTTTTTCTGCAGGCGTACGCGCCTGACGATGGCCACGCTCACCAGCATGAAGCAGAGCGCCGTATTGGGCGCGATGCGCCCCGGCCGGCTCGTGCCGATATCGACGAAGGGCGTATAGAGCAGCGTGTCGATACCCGTATCGATGCCCAGAACGTGCTGGAAAAGCGCCAGCGTACCGTAGATGAAGATGAGGACCATCATCAGCACCGGCAGGCGCTCGTGACCGCGCGTGGCGAGGAAAAGCCCCGCGCCGAGCACGACGAAGGCAAGCGCCGAATTGAATTTCATGCCGAACAGGCCGGGATGCAATGCCGCAAGGCCGGCGGGCTCCGCCAGCCACAGCGTCATCATCGCGAGACCCACGGCGATGCACCAGAGGCTCGCCGCGCCGTTCGCCCTTTCCCAGGACCATGTGAAATTCAACCGTGCCCCCTTCGGCGAGCCCTCACCGCCGCAAGCACTCTAGCGTGAAGGTTGAATCGCGAACAGGTGCCGCGCGATAGGCTTTACGGTAAAATTCCCGTATGTCAGGCGGCGTCGTCGCGCGCCTTTCCGGCATCGAGGCGTTCGGTCATCGCCTGCAATTGGCCGGTCAGCGCCTGAAGCGCCTCCAGCGTGCAGCCGGTGGCCTTGCCGATCTCCATGCGGATGGCAACCGCATCGCGCTGCATGGCCCTGCCCTTGTCGGTGAGGGTGACGAGGACCTGCCGCTCGTCGGACTTGTCGCGGGCACGCGTGATGTAGCCCGCAGCCTCCAGCCGCTTGAGAAGCGGCGAAAGCGTGCCGGAATCCAGCCCCAGAGTGGCGCCCAGCGCCTTCACGGTACGGCCGTCCCCCTCCCAAAGCGTCATCAGCGCGATATATTGCGGATAGGTCAGGCCATAGGGATCGAGCAGCGGCTTGTAGGTGCGGTTGAGCGCGTGTGCGGCGGAATAGACGGCAAAACAGAGTTGCTGGTCGAGCGCCAGCATGCCCGGGGGAATAGTGCCTGTCTCAGCTTCGTCACGTTTGTCGACCATGCTGCATCATCGCACAAACGGCCAAAATTGCAATTTGCAAAATCATATTGCGCGCAATTTAATTTTGCGCTACCAAATACCCATCATCAACGAGAGCAACCAAGGAGACACCCATGCCCATTCTCTACAGGACCAAGGCTTCCGCAACGGGCGGCCGCGCCGGCCATGGCGCAACCGAAGACGGCACCGTCGATGTGACGCTCACCGTTCCCAAGGAACTCGGCGGCGACGGCGCAACGGGCGCCAACCCGGAAAAGCTCTTCGCGGTCGGCTATTCGGCCTGCTTCCTCGGCGCGCTGAAGTTTGTCGCCGGCAAGGAGAAGGTGAAGATCCCGGACGAGGCCAAGGTGACCGCGACGGTCGGCATCGGCCCGCGTGAGGACGGCGGCGGCTTCGGCATAGAAGCCTCGCTCGAAGTCTCCGCCCCCGGCGTCGACAAGGCCGTGCTGGAAGACCTCATCAAGAAGGCCCACGTCGTCTGCCCCTACAGCAACGCGACCCGCGGCAATCTCGACGTCAAGACGACCGTCGCCTGATTGGCCCCTTCCCGATGACAAGCCGCCCGGAGCGATCCGGGCGGCTTTTTCAGTGTTCCATACGGAACTGCGGGCGACCGTGGATCATGGGAAAGTCTGACCACACCGGATGAGAGAGGCTCATCCGACAGAGATCAGGCCCAACCAATCAGGAGAGATCCATGCGCAAGATCATCGTTTCCGCCACCATCGCCCTCGTTGCCGCCGTGTCCTTCGCCGCCCCCTCGCAGGCCGGCTATTACGGCTATGGCTACAAGCCGCATTGCTTCATCAAGAAGGTGAAGTCCTACGACTACTACGGCAACGTCATCATCAAGAAGATCAAGGTCTGCAAGTAAGCGTCCCCAGCGCAGACCTGGTGCAAAAGGCCCGAGGCCCAGCCTGCGGGCCTTTCGCCCGGCGTCGGCTCAGGCGGGCGTTGCAAACGCAAAAGGTCCGGATGCCTGCACATCCGGACCTTTCGTCATGTCGCGAAACACCATCAGATGACGAGGATCGGCGCCTTGCCGCGGACACGGTCGTAGAGATCCATCACGTCCTGGTTTAGCATGCGCACGCAGCCGGACGACACGGCCTTGCCGATCGATTTCCATTCCGGCGAACCATGCAGGCGGTAAAGCGTGTCCTGGCCGTTCTGGAAGATATAGAGCGCGCGGGCGCCAAGCGGATTGTTGAGGCCGCCGGGCATGCCGCCATTGGCGCCGGAATATTTGACGAGTTCCGGCTGGCGCTTGACCATTTCGTCCGGCGGCGTCCAGCGCGGCCAGGCCTGTTTCCACTGGATGACGCCGCGGCCCGACCAGGCAAAGCCCTGCCGGCCGATGCCCACGCCGTAGCGCATGGCGCGACCGTTCGGCAAGATGAGATAGAGGAAGCGGTTGCCGGTATCGACGATGATCGTGCCCGGCTGCTCGGCAAAGGGGCTATCCACCTCATGACGGTAGAAGCGCGCGTCGATCTGCTGATAGGGGATCGCCGGCACCTGGAAGCCGCCATCGTTCACCGGACCGTACATCGCCGCATAGTGCGACGATTCGGGCAGCAGGCCCGAGGGCGGCGTCTGGCCGTAGATGCTGATGGGTCCGCGCCCGTCGGCGATGATCTCGGGCCGGCCCTCCAGCGCTGGATTGCGGAAATAGGGACGGGTTTCCTCGCGGAAACGGTCCGTATTCATGGACGAGGTGCAGCCTGCAAGACCCGTCGCCATGGCGAGGCCGGAGAACTGAAGGAAGCGGCGGCGGGAAAGCGCGGTATCTGTCATGGAAGGGATCGGTATCCGTTTGACGGAAAGGCAGGATGAACGAGGAGGCTGAATCACTAACTAACGAAGCGCAAACTAGGTCCACAACCCTGCCCTAATTGTGGCAATTGCGGCTGGCCCGAGGCTTGCGCATGACCTTTTTCCCGGACTGTGGCCGCGCGCTCACTCTACCAAAGTGGTCCTTTACCCTGTATCCCGGATGAATATGAATGCCGGAAAACGGAGAGCGCGACGGGATGGACGCGAGCATTTTGACCGAGGCGGGCTTTGCGCCCATCGATGAGGCCGGCTGGCGCAAACTGGCCGAAAAGGCGCTGAAAGGCGCCGATTTCGATGCGACGCTGGTCTCGCAGAGCGACGACGGCCTGCCGATCCACCCGATTTATACCCGCCGCAAGGACGCCAGCCCCCTCGCCCACAGCCATGCCGGCACCCCGCATGCCGGTGATGCCTGGACCGTCAACCAGCGCCGCGACGACGCCGATCCGGCCCGGGGCCGCGCGCAGATGGCCGACGATCTGGAAAACGGCGCGACCGGCATTGCCCTGGTCTTCAGGGGCAGCGCGAGCGCCCATGGCGCCGGCATGGAGGCCGGCGGCCAGACCGCCTTCCGCAAGACCGCCGCGTCGCGCGCCGCCAATCCCTTTTCGCTGCGCCTCGAGGCGCCCTATGCCGAGCGGGCGCTTGCCGGCACGCTCGCCCGCGCGCTCGATGAAGCCGGCGCGCGCAAGGCGCCGGTGCATTTCGGCCTCGACCCGTTCAGCGCCGCCCTCGCCGATGCATCGGCCGGCACGGCGCAGCTTGCCGCCCTCGCAAAGGAGCTTGCCGGCTTCGGCTTTGCCGGCACCGTGCTCAATGCGGATGGCCGGCTGGCCCACAATGCCGGCGCCGGGGAAGCGCTGGAGCTGGCGATCGCCGCCGCCGCCCTTGCCGAAATCCTGCGCCTTCTCGATGCGTCGGGTGTGGCGCCCGAAACCGCATTCGCGCTGACCGGCCTGTCGCTCGCCGCCGACCAGGACCAGTTCCTGACGACCGCCAAATTTCGCGCCGCGCGGCTGATCCATGCCCGCATGCAGACGGCCTGCGGCCTATCCGAGCCGCAGCCCGCCCATCTCCATGCCGAGACGAGCTGGCGCATGCTGACACGGCTCGATCCGGAAACCAACATCCTGCGCAACACCATCTCCGTCTTTGCCGCCGGAACCGCCGGCGCCGACGAGATCACCGTTCTGCCGCACACATCGGCGCTCGGCGTGCCCGATCCCCTCGCCCGCCGCATCGCCCGCAACACGCAGGTCGTGCTGATCACCGAAAGCAATCTCGCTCATGTCGCCGATCCGGCGGCCGGTGCAGGCGGTATCGAGGCGCTGACGGAGGCGCTGGCGCAAGCGGCCTGGGACATGTTCACCGGGATAGAGCGGGACGGCGGGCTCTCCGCCGCCATCGCATCGGGCGGGATCAGGGCGCTGGTGGAGACGGCGCGGGCGGCGCGCAAGGCCAGGCCCATCGTCGGGACCACGCTCTTTCCGCTAAAGACGGAGCGTCCCTTCACCGTGCTCGGGCCGTTGACGGAGACTGTCGCAGCAGGTGGCTTGCAGCCGGTGCTGCTGGCCGATTGCGTGGAGGCGGCATGATGCGGATCCCGGACTTCTCCACGCTGCCCTGGTCGAAAACTGCCGCCCCCGCCGCGAGAACCG
>CBFGOD010000106.1:0-11478 GCA_965650295.1 uncultured Shinella sp.
AGGGCTGGCAGCAGAAGTTCCCGAACAATGCCTCGCCCTTCTACTCCTTCCCGTCCTTCCTCGTTCGCGCCGGCAATCCGAAGAACATCAAGGACTGGTCGGATCTGGCCCGCGACGACGTGAAGGTCATTTTCCCGAACCCGAAGACTTCGGGCAATGCGCGCTACACCTATCTTGCCGCCACGGCCTACGCCAAGGAAGCCTTCAAGGACGATCCGGCCAAGGTCGAGGCCTTCATCACCAAGATCTTCGACAACGTTCCGGTCTTCGACACGGGCGGCCGTGCGGCGACGACCACCTTCGTCGAGCGCGAGATCGGCGACGTGATCATCACCTTCGAGGCCGAGACCAAGTCGATCGCCAAGCAGTATGGCGAGGACAAGTTCCAGAGCGTCGTGCCGTCCGTCTCGCTGCTCGCCGAATTCCCGGTCGCCATCGTTGACAAGGTGGCGGATGCCCATGGCAGCCGTGACCTGGCGAAATCCTATCTTGATTTCCTCTATGCGCCAGAGGGCCAGAAGATCGCCGCCGAATTCGGCCACCGCGTGCATGACGAGAAGGTCGCCGCCGAGTTCAAGGACCAGTTCCCGGAGATCCGCCTCGTGAACGTCGACGACGTCTTCGGCGGCTGGAAGAAGATTTCCGAAGAGCATTTCGCCGAAGGCGGCACGCTGGACAAGATCTACGGCAGCCGTTGATCCCATCCATTGTTGTTTTCGAACGACCGGCGGGCGAAACCCCGCCGGTTGATGCATGAAAAGTAGGGCGCCGTTCCAGACGGAAAACCGCTTCGCACTTTTCCTGGATTTGCTTGAGAAAGGACGCGCGCTTTGAGACGGCGTGTATTGCCCGGATTGCCGCTCGCGCTCGGCATCACCCTCGTCTATGTGGCCATCATCGTGGTGCTGCCACTGGCCGCGCTCGTCTTCAAGGCGGCAAGCCTCGGGCCGGAAGACTATTGGCGCATCATCTCGTCGGACCGTGCCGTTGCCAGTTATCGCGTGACGGTGACCTGCGCGCTGGTTGCGACAGTGTTCAACCTGTTCTTCGGCATGTCGCTCGCCTGGGTTCTGGTGCGCTACCGCTTTCCCGGCCGCCGTCTCGTCGATGCGCTGGTCGATCTGCCTTTCGCCCTGCCGACGGCCGTTGCGGGCATCGCGCTGACCACGCTGTTTGCCACCAATGGCTGGTTCGGCGGCCCCCTGTCGCTCATCGGCATCAAGGTCGCCTATACGCCGCTCGGCATCATGGTCGCCATGAGCTTCACCAGCATCCCCTTCATCGTGCGCACGGTGCAGCCGGTGCTGGAGGAGCTTGATCCGGCGCTGGAGGAGGCGGGGCAGACGCTGGGCGTGAGCGATCTCTCGATCTTTTTCGGCGTCATCCTGCCGCTTCTGACACCGGCGCTGCTGGCCGGCGTGTCGCTGTCTTTCGCGCGCAGCCTGGGTGAGTTCGGCGCGATCATCTTCATCGCCGGCAACCAGCCCTTCTCGACGGAGATCACAGCACTTCTCGCCTTCATCCGGCTTGAGGAATACGACTATCCGGCCTCGGCGGCGATTGCCTCCGTCATGCTGCTGACGGCCTTCGTCATGCTCGCCATCACCAATCTCATGCAGGCTCGTGCCCTGCGCTATACGGCGAGGGGCTGATCATGGCGCATCACGGTAAGGGCAAGCCGCCGCGCGTCGGCGACAACAAAGTTTTTCGCGCGGTGCTGCTGACCATCGTTCTCCTGCTTGTCGGGTTGATGATCGTCGCGCCGCTCGTCGTTATCGGCGTCGAGGCGTTTTCCAAAGGCATCGTTTATTTCGGACAATCGATCGCCGATCCGGATACCCGCCACGCCATTCTGCTGACGGTCATCACGGCGCTGATCGCCGTGCCGATCAACACGGCCTTCGGCGTTGCCGCGGCCTGGGCGATCACCAAACACGATTTCCGGGGCAAGCGGTTGCTCACCGTGATCATCGAGATCCCCTTCTCGGTCTCGCCGATCGTCGCGGGTGTCTCCTATCTCTTCGTCTATGGTTTGCAGGGCCTGTTCGGTCATGCGCTGCAGGCGGCGGAGATTAAAATCCTCTTTGCGCTGCCGGGCATCGTGCTCGCCAGCATGTTCGTGACCGCACCCTTCGTGGCGCGCGAGCTGATCCCGCTGATGCAGGCACAGGGGCGTGATCTCGAGGAGGCGGCGACGTCGCTCGGCGCCAGCGGATGGCGTACCTTCTTCTCCGTCACCCTGCCGAACATCAAATGGGCGATGCTCTATGGCGTCGTGCTGTGCAATTCGCGCGTGATGGGCGAGTTCGGCGCGGTCTCCGTCGTCTCAGGCAATATCCGTGGCCAGACCAATACGCTGCCGCTGCATATCGAGCTGCTCTATCATGACTACAACGCGGCCGGCTCCTTTGCCGCCGCATCCATTCTCGCCGGCCTCGCCATCGTCACGCTCATCGCCAAGGTGGCGCTGGAGCGACAGGGCGCGGGCCGTGTCCAGCGTCCCTCCGCTCTTGCGGGCGCCGACAGCACCACTCCGGAGGTAAGCCCATGAAAATCCGCCTCGACAACGTCGTCAAGGAATTCGAGACCTTCCGCGCCGTGCACGGCGTCTCGCTTGATATCGAAAGCGGCGAGCTGGTCGCGCTGCTCGGCCCTTCGGGTTCCGGCAAGACGACCATCCTGCGCATGGTCGCCGGCCTCGAATATGCCGATGCCGGCGCGATCTATTTCGGCACGGAGAATGCGACGGATATTCCGGTGCGCGACCGTGGCGTCGGCTTCGTCTTCCAGCACTATGCGCTCTTCCCGCATATGACCGTCGGTGAGAACATCGCCTTCGGCATGAAGGTCTCCAAGGTGAAGCGCTCGCCGCGGGCGATTGCCGAACGGGTCAAGGAACTCTTGGATCTCGTGCAGCTGAGCGGCCTCAGGGATCGGTTTCCCGGCCAGATCTCCGGTGGCCAGCGCCAGCGCGTGGCGCTTGCCCGTGCCCTCGCTGTCGATCCGCGCGTGCTGCTGCTCGACGAACCTTTTGGCGCACTGGATGCCAATGTGCGGCGCGATCTGCGCCGCTGGCTGCGAAAGATCCATGACGAGCTTGGCATCACCACGCTCTTCGTCACGCATGACCAGGAAGAGGCGCTGGATCTCGCCGATCGCGTCGTCATCCTCAACAAGGGCAGGATCGTGCAGCAGGGCACGCCGGAGGCGGTGTGCCGCAACCCGGCCGATGCCTTCGTGATGAACTTTTTGGGCGACGCCAACCGGCTGGATGCGGATATCCGCGGCGGCAAGGCCTATGTCGAAGACGTCGCCTTCGAGGCCGACGGTGTTGCCGATGGCGGCGGGGAAATTCTGTTCCGCCCGGCAGACGTCACCTGGCGCGAGGACGGGCAGGGCATCGCGGCGAAGATCGTGCGGGTCATCGACCGGCCGGATTCGCGCCGCGTGCTGGCGATGACGGGGAGCGGCCAGCCGGTGGAATTCGACACCGCGCCGGAATTTCCGCACCGCAAGGGCGAGGCGGGTTTTCTCCAGATCCGCCGGCCGCGGGTCTACGCGGCGGCGTGAGATCAGCTTTTCGGGCTTGCCAGTGCGGCGTTGATCAGTGCCTTGGCGTCCTCGCTGTCCCAGGCGGCGGGGCCGTTCATGGCGGAGATCAGGCAGCCCTTGTCGTCCATCAGCAGCGTCACGGGCAGGCCGAAGGCAAGGCCTTCCTTTTTCAGCGTGTTGAAGACGCCCATCGAGGCATCGCGGTAATAGCCGAGGTCATGCACCTTGGTTTCGTCGAGGAAGGTCTTCGGCTTCTCGTCGTCGCCGGTGTCGATATTGATCGCGACCACCTCAAACTTGTCGGAGCCGAGGTCCTTCTGCAGCGCGTTGAGCGCCGGCATTTCCTCGCGGCAGGGCACGCACCATGTCGCCCAGAGATTGACGAGCAGGGTCTTGCCGGCGAAATCGGCGATCGTCTTCCTCTTGCCGTCGGGACCGTCGAAGACGAGATCGGGCAGCGTCCGATGTTCATCGACCGTGCGCATGGCGGCGACCTGGCCCTTCGAGAAGGGCGTGATGGCCTCGGCCTTGGCGGCGGCGAGCGGGCAGGCGGCGGGATCGGCCGACGCGACAGCACCCGTGGCATTGCCAGACAGGCTCTCCTTCACGTATATCGCAGCACCACCGGCGAGAAGTCCGGCAAGGCCGGCAATGGCGATGAGCTTTCCTGCCGGCAGGCCGAGGGTCTTCTTCACTGACATTTCATTCTCCAGGACACTTTTCCAGGCAGGCACCCATGGCAGACGGCACTTCCGAGACGAAATCCTCGAACCAGATGTGGGGCGGCCGCTTCGCCTCGGGACCGGATGCAATCATGGAGGAAATAAATGCCTCCATCGGCTTCGACAAGAAGCTTTATGCCCAGGACATCCGCGGCTCAAAGGCGCATGCGGAAATGCTTGCCCATCAAGGCATCATTTCGGCCGACGATAAGGAAAAGATCGTTCACGGTCTCGACACGATCCTGTCAGAGATCGAAAGCGGCAATTTCGAATTCTCGCGCAAGCTCGAAGACATCCATATGAATGTCGAGGCGCGGCTTGCCACGCTGATCGGGCCTGCCGCCGGCCGCCTGCACACCGCCCGCTCGCGCAACGACCAGGTGGCGCTCGATTTTCGCCTCTGGGTGAAGGAAGAGCTGCAGAAGACCGAGAAGACGCTGACCGGCCTGATATCCGCCTTCCTCGACCGCGCGGAAGAGCACGCCGAGACCGTCATGCCCGGCTTCACCCATCTCCAGACGGCGCAGCCCGTGACCTTCGGCCACCATTGCATGGCCTATGTCGAAATGTTCGGCCGCGACCGCCAGCGCGTGCGCCATGCCATCGAGCATCTCGACGAGAGCCCGATCGGCGCCGCCGCCCTTGCCGGCACCGGCTATGCCATCGACCGCCACATGACGGCCAAGGCATTGGGCTTCCGCGAGCCGACGCGCAATTCCATCGATACGGTTTCCGACCGCGACTTCGCGCTGGAATTCCTGTCGATTGCCGCTATTACTTCGGTCCACCTGTCGCGCCTCGCCGAAGAAATCGTCATCTGGTCGACGCCGCAGTTCGGCTTCATCCGCCTGTCGGATGCCTTTTCCACCGGCTCCTCCATCATGCCGCAGAAGAAGAACCCCGACGCCGCCGAGCTGGTGCGCGCCAAGACCGGGCGCATCAACGGCTCGCTGATCGCGCTGCTGACCGTCATGAAGGGCCTGCCGCTCGCTTATTCCAAGGATATGCAGGAAGACAAGGAACAGGTGTTCGACGCCGCCGAGAGCCTTGAGCTTGCCATTGCCGCGATGACCGGCATGGTGCGCGACATGACCATCCGTACCGATAGGATGAAGGCTGCGGCCGGTTCCGGTTATTCCACCGCTACCGACCTTGCCGACTGGCTGGTGCGCGAGGCGGGCCTGCCCTTCCGTGACGCCCACCATGTCACGGGCCGCGCCGTGGCGCTTGCCGAAAGCAAGGGCTGCGACCTCTCGGAACTCACGCTGGAAGAACTTCAGGCGATCCACGCTTCGATCACGTCCGATATCTTCAACGTTCTGACGGTCGAGGCCTCGGTGGCCAGCCGCAAGAGCTATGGCGGCACGGCGCCGTCGGAAGTCAGGAAGCAGATCGCCTGGTGGCGGCAGCGGAACTGATCAAAGGGCTTGCAAGACTCATCAGCAGAAACAGGGTGCACAAGATTTAGCGAATTCGCTAAAGATGGTCGATCACCGGCAATTCCAGGGAACGTTTCATGACACGTAGCGATATCGGCAGGCTGGCTCTTGTGCTTGGCCTTTCCGTGGCGGTTCTCTCCGCCTGCGGCCGCAAGGGCGATCTCGACCTGCCGGGTGGCGGAAAGCCGGTCTTCAAGACCATCGACGGGAAAAAGGTCGAGCAGGTCGAAGACAAGCCCTTCCTTCTCGATCCCCTTCTTTGAAAGACCAGCAACCGTGAACCATTTCGAGCATCGCGACGGCATTCTCTATGCGGAGGACGTGCCGGTTCCTGAAATCGCCAAGGCGGTCGGAACACCCTTCTACGTCTATTCGACGGCCACGCTGGAGCGCCACTACAAGGTCTTCTCCAAGGCCTTCGACGGCGTCGATGCCATGGTCTGCTATGCGATGAAGGCGAATTCCAACCAGGCGGTCTTGAAGACGCTGGCGAAACTCGGCGCCGGCATCGATGTCGTCTCGGAAGGTGAATTGCGCCGGGCGCTCGCCGCCGGCGTTCCCGCCTCGCGCATCATGTTCTCCGGCGTCGGCAAGACGCCGCGCGAGATGGACCTGGCGCTTGAGGCCGGCATCTACTGCTTCAACGTCGAGTCGGAACCGGAACTCGAGGTGCTGAACGCCCGCGCCGTCAAGGCCGGCAAGGTTGCGCATGTCTCGTTCCGCATCAATCCCGATGTCGACGCCCGCACGCACGCGAAAATCTCGACGGGCAAGAAGGAAAACAAGTTTGGTATTTCCTGGGAGCGCGCCCGCACCGTTTATGCGCGCGCTGCCAGCCTGCCGGGCATCCAGGTCACCGGTATCGACATGCATATCGGCAGCCAGATCACCGAGCTTCAGCCCTTCGAAGACGCCTTCAAGCTGTTGCGCGAGCTGGTCGATACGCTGCGCGCCGATGGCCACACGATCGATCACGTCGATGTCGGCGGCGGTCTCGGCATTCCCTACAAGACGGACAACACGCCGCCTCCGCTGCCGGATGCCTATGCCGAGATCGTCAAGAACCAGCTCAAGGGTCTGAACTGCAAGATCGTCACGGAGCCCGGCCGCCTGATCGTCGGCAATGCCGGCATCCTCGTCACCGAGGTCATCTATGTGAAGGACGGCGGCGAAAAGACCTTCGTCATCGTCGATGCCGCGATGAACGATCTCATCCGCCCGACGCTCTACGAGGCCTGGCACGAGGTGCAGCCGGTCGTCATCTCGGCGGCGAATGCGCCACGCATCCGCGCCGATGTCGTCGGCCCGGTCTGCGAGACGGGCGACTATCTGGCGCAGGACCGCGAGATGGCGCAGCCGAAGCCGGGCGATCTCATCGCCGTTGGCTCGGCGGGTGCTTACGGCGCGGTGCAGGCCGGCACCTATAATAGCCGTCTCCTGATCCCGGAGGTGCTGGTCAACGGCGCGGAATTCCACGTCATCCGCCCGCGCCTTTCCTATGACGACCTGATCGGCCTCGATTCGATTCCGGCCTGGCTTGCCTGATAAAACGTGTGGCGCGCGGTCACGATTTCGCGCGCGCCCTCGTCTTCGCCACAAAGCGTGTTATCCTTTAAGCCGTGACATCATGCGGAGAGCGGCGAACGATGGCGATTGAAAAGCAGCGCGAGACGGGGGCAAGCGACAATCCGCTCGCACGCCGGCTTGCGGGCAAACGCCTTGCCGCCCAGACGGTTCTCTATCTCGAAGCGCTCGCCCCGCGGCTCCTGCCGATCCTGCTGCTCGTCGCGAGTTTCCTCGCGCTGACCTGGTTCGGCTATTTCCGCTATGTGCCTGCCTGGCTGCATATTGCGACGCTCGCCGTTTTCGCGCTCGGCCTTGGCGCTCTGCTTGTGCGGCTGCGCGGTCTCGCCTGGCCCTCCACCGACAATGCCTACCGCATGCTGGAGACCCGCAATGCGCTCGCCCATCAGGCGATCCGCGTGCAGGACGACAGGCCGGCGGGTGGCGATGCCTTTGCGGAGGCGCTGTGGCGCGAGCATCAGGCCCGCATGGCACGGCTTGTCGGCTCGTTGCATATCGGTGCGCCCGAGCCCGATATCGCCCGCCACGACCGCCATGCGCTGCGCGCTATTCCGTTGCTTCTCGTCGTCATCGCCTTTGCCTTCTCCTATTCCAATCGCGGCGGCCTGCTGACCGATGTCGTATCCTTCCGCGCGCCGGCCGAATCGGCACCGGATGTGCGTATCGATGCCTGGGTGACGCCGCCCGCGCATACGTCGCGTGCGCCGGTCTTTCTGACCGGCAATGGGCAGGGCGGCGAGGTGGAGCCGGTCAAGGGCGAGATCCGCATTCCGCAGTTCAGCGAACTCACCGTGCGCGTGACGGGCGGCAGCGGCGATGAGGCGGTCAGCTATCAGGTGACGGGCGAAAATACCGTGACGGCGATCCGCCCCGACGAAGACAAGCCGAAGGCCGAGAAGGCTGACGGCACTAAGAGCCCGCAAAAGGCCGAGGTCGCGGAGGTGGCCGGCGCCAAGACCATGCACTACAAGATCCTGAAGGACGGCACGCTCACGGTCGGTGACCGGACATGGACCTTCGGCGTCATTCCGGACCGTGTGCCGGAAATCGCCTTTGACGGCATTCCGAAGAAGACGGTCGCCGCGGCACTCGAAATCAGCTTCATCGCCAAGGACGATTACGGGCTTCAGGAAGCGCGGGCCGAAATCGTGCCCGTCGAGGACGCCAAGGATGCGCGTCCGCTCTATCCGCTGCCGGAATACCGTCTCGACCTGCCGCGGCGCAGCGCGCGCGAGGCCAAGGGCACGACAAGCCGCAATCTTTCCGAACATCCCCTCTCCGGCAAGCGCGTGAAGATCACGCTGGTCGCCAAGGATGCGGCAGGTCAGGAGGGCCGCAGCCAGCCGGTCGAGATGATCCTGCCGGCAAAAACCTTCTTCGAGCCGCTTGCTGCTGCGGTCGCCGAACAGCGGCAGGTCTTCGCGCTGGATGCCAACCAGCTGCGGTTCGCCATCGCGCTCAATGAAGCGCTGACGATCCGCCCGGAAGAGACGATCCCGAACCTCACCCATTACCTGCTGCTGCAATCGGCGAATGCGCGCATGAAGCTTGCCCGCACCGACGACCAGATGCGCGAGACGGCGGATTATCTCTGGGAGATCGCGCTCGGCATCGAGGACGGCAATCTTTCGCTTGCCGACCGGCGCCTGCGCGAGGCGCAGAAGGCGCTGTCGGAAGCGCTGGAGCGCAATGCCTCGGACGAGGAGATCGCCGACCTGATGAAGGAACTGCGTGAGGCGATGCAGGCCTATATGCAGGAGCTTGCCAAGCAGGCGGCCAAGAACGGCCAGATGCAGCAAAATGCCCAGCAGCAGGGCCAGGTGCTGCGCCAGCAGGATCTGCAGCGCATGATGGACCAGATCGAGAATCTGGCCCGCTCCGGTGCCAAGGATCAGGCGCAGCAGATGCTGTCCGAACTCCAACGCATGATGAACAACCTGCAGGCCGGTCGTCCGCAACAGGGCCAGCAGGGCCAGCAGAACGATGCCATGCGCCAGCAGATGGACAAGCTCGGCCAGCTGATGCAGCAGCAGCAGAAGCTGATGGAAGAGACGTTCAAGCTCGATCAGGCCCTGCGTGACCGCCAGCAGCGCGGTGATCCGCAGCCGGGCGAAGAGGGTGAGCAGCAGCCCGGCGACAACGGTGCGGGCCAGCCCTCGACGGACCAGATGACTGCCGAACAGTTGCAGCAGGCGCTGAAGAACCTGAAGGCGCAGCAGGATGGGCTCGGCAAGCAGCTTGGCGAAGTTCAGAAGGGTTTGAAGGATATGGGCCTCGATCCCGGTGAAGGGTTCGGCAAGGCCGGTCGCGAGATGAAGGGTGCCTCCGATGCACTTGGCGACGGTCAGGGCGAACCCGCCGTCGGCAGCCAGGGCCGGGCGCTGGAAGCGCTGCGTCAGGGCGCGCAGAGCATGATGAGCCAGATGCAGGCGATGGGCGAGGGGCAGGGACCGGGCGAGGGCATGCCGCAGGCCGGCCGCAATGGCCGCGACCCGCTCGGCCGCGAGCGCAACGTCAACGGCCAAGGCCCCGATTTCGGCGGGCCGACGAAGATCCCCGAAGAGATCGACATCCAGCGTGCGCGAGAAATTCTCGACGAGATTCGCCGCCGGCTCGGCACCGGCACGTCGCCGGGCTTCGAGCGGGATTATCTGGAGCGGCTGCTCGGCATCCGCTGAGTTATGCGGCGAGCGCCAAGGCGACGGCGCGGCGGATATCCGGCAGGCTGAAGGGTTTGCTCACGACATCGACGATCTTCTGCGAGAGGTCGTCGGCGCGCTCGCGCTGGTCGGCATAGCCGGTCATCAGCAGAATTTTCAGCGCCGGGTGGGCCGCGGATGCCTTGTGGGCAAGCTCGATGCCATCCATGACGGGCATGCGGATATCGGAAAGCAACAGGTCGAAGCCACCATCGGTGAGGGCATCGAGGCCGGCGGCACCGTCCGGTGCCTCGACGGTCTCATGGCCATCCAGCCTGAGCGCGCGTGCCACGAAGATGCGCAGCGAATCCTCGTCTTCGGTGATCAGAATCTTCGCCATCGGTTCCCCTTCGGCCGTCCATCCGGCCCGTGTCCCGTGCGCATCGCAGGATGCGCGCCATCAAAATGCAACGCTGCGAAGCGGTTCATTCCGACGCAACGGCTCCGATGAAAAGACCAGACTTTCCTTGTCGATCGGTAAACGGCCGATAGGGGAAATTGGAGGCGCTTATTCCGCGTCGCCCGTCACGACGCCGACGAACGGCAGTTCGCGGAAGGCATAGGCGACGTCCATGCCGTAGCCGACGACGAAATGGTCGGGGCATTCGAAGCCGACATAATCGGCCTCGAGATCGGTCTTGCGCTTCTCGCGCTTGTCGAGCAGCACGGCGATGGTGACGTTGCGGGCGCCGCGCTCGTACATCAGTTCCTTGGCGTAGCTCAGCGTGCGGCCGGATTCGAGGATGTCGTCGATCAGCAGGATATCGCGGCCATGCACGTCGCTGTCGATGTCCTTGGTGACCTTCACGCCCTGCGAAACCGTGCCGGTGCCATAGCTGGAGAGCGTGATGAACTCGACTTCCGGAGCAAGGCCTGCGGCATGCAACGCGCGCGTCAGGTCGGCGGCGAAGATGAAGGAGCCCTTGAGAACGGCGATGACGAGCAGGTCGCTCGTCGGGCCGGCGGCGATCTGCGCGGCAAGCTCTTCGTTGCGCTTGGCAATCTGCCCGGCGTCATAAAGCGTTTCGATCTTCTTTCCGCGGACAATATGCATCGCGAGGCGGCTCCTTGGTGGCGCAGGGGCTCAGCGGGCCGCAATCTGCGCAAAAACAAAGGTGCCGCTTAGCACAGTCAGTTGACCGGTGCACCCTCGCCAGCAAGCGAAACCGAGACTTTCGGTACTTTTCCGCCGCCGTGCGGTATGCGCAGCGCAAAGTGTTCGCTGGCGCCTGGGGCAAGCGTGTCCGTTTCAAGCGCCACGCGCCGGTGCATCGGCTCGCCGGTGCCATCGAGGACGATATCGACCGCCGGCACGGTCTGTGTCGCGTCGGTGCCGTTGTGCAGGCGGCCGTAGACGGCGAGCACCTTCATGCCATTGCGGTCGTCGAGGGTGGTGATGAGGTCGGCGACGCGCAGCGTGGCTTCGGGACTGCCGGTCGGCAGTGCCGCGCGCAACGCCGTCAAGCCGCCGGCATAGGCGAA
>CBFGOD010000107.1:0-11444 GCA_965650295.1 uncultured Shinella sp.
GGGTCTATGAGCCGCTGATCCGCCGCACCGCCGGACTCGGCCGCACCGACCTGCCGCGCGATCCCGACAGCTACGAGAAAAGCTGGGCGCATTGCGACCTGCTCGTCGTCGGCTCCGGCCCGGCGGGGCTTTCCGCAGCGCTGGTTGCTGCTCGTTCGGGCCTGCGCGTCATCCTTGCCGAGCAGGATTTCGTTCTCGGCGGTGCGCTGCTCTCGGAGACGACGCCCATCGGCGGCGAGCCGTCCTATGTTTTCGCCCGCCGCGTGGTCGAGGAACTGCAGAACAGCCCCAATGTCACGCTGCTGCCGCGCACCACGGTGTTTGGCTGGTACGACGACAATGTTTTCGGCGCGGTCGAGCGGGTCCAAAAGGACGTCGCTGTCGTCGATGCCGCCAAGCCCGTCGAGCGCCTATGGCGCATCGTGGCGAAACACGCGATCCTGGCTACCGGGGCCGAGGAGCGGCCGCTGGTGTTCGGCGGCAACGACCGGCCGGGCATTCTCACGGCGAGCGCGGTCAGCACCTATGCCAACCGCTTCGGCGTCGCGGCCGGCAAGTCCGTCACCGTCTTCACCAATGGCGCGTCCGGGTATCGCACGGCACGCGATCTGACGGCGCAGGGCGTCGAGATCGCGGCGCTGATCGATAGTCGTACCGCCTCCGAGGATGTTGCGCCCGCTGGTGTTCGCCTGCTGCGCGGCGGCTCGATCGTCGATACGAACGGCCGCCATCGCGTGCGTGCCGTGGTTGCCGATCGCGGCGGCTTCGAGGAGTTGATCGCCTGTGACGCGGTCGCCATGTCGGGCGGCTGGAGCCCGGTCATCCATCTCGCCTGCCAGCGCGGTGGCAAGCCGGTCTGGTCGGAGGCACTTCAAGCCTTCATGGCGCCGGATGTCGGCGCGGGGCTCGTCATGGCGGGTGCTGCGGCGGGACACTATCGCCTCTCGGAATGTTTTGATGATGGTGCGCGCAAGGCTTCGGCCATTGTGGAAGCGCATGGGCGGCCGGCGGCCGGTCTCGAGCGGCCCGCAATCGGCGAGGAAGCCGATACGTCCTTCACGGCGCTCTGGCATGTGCCGGGTGCGAAATCCAAGGCCTTCGTCGATTTCCAGAACGACGTGCACACCAAGGATCTGGGCCTTGCCGTGCGCGAGGGCTTCGGCCATGTCGAGCATGCCAAGCGTTACACGACGGGCGGCATGGCGACGGACCAGGGCAAGCTCGGCAATATCAATGCCATCGGCATCCTCGCCGGCATGCGCGGGGTGAGCCCCGCCGACGTGGGCACCACGACGTTCCGGCCGTTCTACACGCCGGTTTCCTTCGGGGCGCTCGCCGGCGCGTCGATCGGCGAACATGCCATGCCGACCCGCCGCTCGCCGCTGCATGGTTGGGCGGCGCGCAACGGTGCGGTCTTCATCGATGCGGGGCTTTGGTATCGCTCGTCCTGGTTCCCGAAGGCCGGTGAAAAGACCTGGCGCGAGAGCGTCGATCGCGAAGTGCGCAACGTGCGCGAAAACGCCGGCCTCTGTGATGTCTCGACGCTCGGCAAGATCGAGGTGTTCGGGCCGGATGCGGCCGAATTCCTCAACCGGCTCTATTGCAACCCCGTGCTGAAACTGCCCGTCGCCAAGGCCCGCTACGGCCTGATGCTGCGCGAGGACGGCATGGTCCATGACGACGGCACGGTGAGCCGGCTCGGCGAGGAGCAATTCTTCATCACCACGACGACGGCGATGGCCGGCGGCGTGCTCTCGCATATGGAATTTGCCGCGCAGGTGCTTTGGCCGGATTTGCGTGTGCGCTTCCTCTCCGTCTCCGACCAGTGGGCGCAGATGTCGATAGCGGGGCCGAAGGCACGCACGATCCTGCAGGCCGTGGTCGAGGACGATATTTCCGGTGCAGCCTTCCCGTTCCTGGCGGCGCGCGAGGTGCGGCTGAAGGGCAATCTCAAGGCGCGGCTGTTCCGCATCTCGTTTTCGGGTGAGCTGGCCTACGAGCTGGCGGTGCCGGCGGGGCATGGCGAGGCGGTGGCCGATGCGCTGATGCGGGCCGGTGCGTCGCATGGCATCTGCGCCTATGGCGTGGAGACGCTGAACGTGCTGCGGCTCGAAAAGGGCCATGTCACCCATGCCGAACTCGACGGTCGCGTCACACCCGACGATGCAGGCCTCGGCCGCATGATGGGCGCGAGCAAGCCCGATTTCATCGGCAAGCGACTTTCGACCCGCTTCGGTCTGACGGCGGCCGACCGGGCGCAACTGGTCGGCCTCAAGTCGCTGGAACCCGAAAAGGATATGCGGGCCGGCGCACATCTGCTGAAGGATGGCGCGAAACCCTCGACGATCAACGACCAGGGCTGGGTCAGCTCCGCCTGTTTCTCGCCGACGCTCGGCGGTCACATCGCGCTCGCCTTCCTGAAATCCGGCCGTGAACGCTACGGCGAGAAGATCGTGGTCTGGGATCAGCTGCGCGGCGTGGAGACCTTTGCCGAGGTCTGCGACCCCGTCTTCGTCGATCCTGAAAACACCAAGCTGATGGCGTGAGGTAGAGGCGATGGCTTACGAGTATCAGGCGGTGCATGCTCTCGACGGGACGATCGGCGCGATTGGAGAGCGGCGTGCGAATCATCTTTCCGTTCATCGCACGACCGCCGTTGCCATGGCCCTTGCTGCTCCCGGCCAGATGGCTGAGGCGGCCGGCATTTTTGTGTCGAACGGTGAGTTCGAGGCGCGGTTCTCCGGCCCCGGTGAATGGCTCGTCCTGTCGGAGGTGCATGCGCCGGAAACGCTTGCCGCGGAGCTTTCCGTTCGGCTTGGCGATTTCGCCTTCGTCGTCGACCAGAGCCATGGCCGGGTCGTGCTGACGCTGTCGGGGCCGGATGCCGCCCGCATTCTGGCAAACGGCATCGCGGTCGATCTGCACGCCGATGCCTTCCCGGTCGGGCGCGCGGCGAATGTGCTGTGCAGCCATCTCTCGGTCAACCTCGCCCGCACCGGCGAGGATCGCTTCGACCTTGTGGTGATGCGCAGCTTTGCCGAGGCGCTGGTCGATGACCTCAAGGTGATGGCGCGCAGCCACGACCTGTCGGTGGATTTCGCGACGCGCTGACGGCGGTCTGCGCGTCGCTGCCCGACATTCAAAATCGACAAAGCGACATGAGGTTTCGCACCACGGGCTTGTGAGGCCTCCGGGGGACAAAATAGGCTGCGTTTCGTCTGCAGCGCGAAGTTCCCTTCAACCCGCCAAGCCGGAGTTTTTCATGAAGAGCCATGCAAGGGTCGTCGTCATCGGGGGCGGCGTCGTCGGCTGTTCCGTCCTGTATCACCTCACCAAATTCGGCTGGACCGATGTCGTGCTCGTCGAACGCTCGGAACTGACCTCCGGCTCGACCTGGCATGCTGCCGGCGGCATGCACACGATCAACGGCGATCCCAACGTCGCCAAGCTGCAGAAATACACGGTGGAGCTCTACAAGGAGATCCAGGATTATTCCGGCCAGGATATCGGCCTGCACATGACCTCAGGCATGATGCTGGCCTCGACCAAGGACCGTTTCGACTGGATGAAGTCGATCCTCGCCAAGGGCCGTTATATGGGGCTCGATGCGCATCTGCTGACGCCGAAGGAAGCGCATGACCTGATGCCGCTGCTCGATCCCGACCAGTTCGTCGGCGCGGTGTTCGATCCCGTCGAAGGCCATCTCGATCCCTACGGCACGACGCATGCCTATGCGAAATCGGCCAAGAAGAACGGAGCCGATATCTACCTGCACACCAAGGTGGAAGACCTCGTGCAGCGCGAGGACGGCAGCTGGCGCGTCATCACCAACAAGGGCGAGATCATCGCCGAGCATGTCGTCAACTGCGGTGGCCTCTGGGCGCGCGAGGTCGGCCGCATGGTCGGGCTCGAACTGCCGGTTCTTGCCATGGAGCACATGTATCTCATCACCGAAGACATGCCGGAGGTGATCGAGTTCAACCAGACCGCTGGCCGGGAGTTGATGCACTGCGTCGACTTCGACGGGGAAATCTATCTCCGGCAGGAGCGCAACGGCATGCTGATGGGCACCTATGAAAAGGCCTGCCGCCCGTGGTCGCCGCTCAATACGCCCTGGGATTTCGGCCATGAACTGCTGGCGGAAGACATCGAGCGCATCACGCCGGAGCTGGAAGTCGGTTTCCGCCACTTCCCGGCTTTCAACAAGGCGGGCATCAAGAAGGTCATCAACGGGCCCTTCACCTTCTCGCCGGATGGCAACCCGCTGGTCGGTCCGGTGCGTGGCATGACGAATTTCTGGTCGGCCTGCGCGGTCATGGCCGGCTTCAGCCAGGGTGGCGGTGTGGGTCTGGCGCTCGCCAACTGGATGATCAACGGCGATCCCGGCTTCGACGTCTTCGCCATGGATGTCTCGCGTTACGGCGACTTTGCGACGCTCGGCTACACCAATGCCAAGGTGCGCGAAAACTATTCCCGCCGCTTTTCCATTCGTTATCCGAACGAGGAGCTGCCGGGTGGCCGGCCACTGCTGACCACGCCGATCTATGACAAGTTCAAGGCCGCTGGCGCGGTCTTCGGCGCATCCTATGGTCTGGAGGCGCCGCTTTGGTTTGCCCCCGAGGGCGTCGAGGATCAGTTCTCCTGGCGCCGCTCGACCGATTTCGAGACTGTTGGTGCGGAAGCGCGTGCGGTCCGCGAGAGCGTCGGCTTGATGGAAACCTCGGGCTTTGCCAAATATGCGGTAAAGGGCAGGGGAGCGGAGGCCTGGCTCGACCGGCTGCTGACCTGCCGCATTCCCGCGACCGGCCGCATGACGCTCGCGCCCATGCTGAAGGATGACGGCAAGCTGATCGGTGATTTCACGCTGGCCAAGCTCGACGAGGGCGATTTCCTGCTCATCGGCTCCGGCATCGCGGAAGACTATCACATGCGCTGGTTCGAGAGCCATCTGCCGGACGACGGCTCGGTGACGCTCGAAGCGCTGAACCTTTCGCTTGTCGGTCTTGCCATTGCCGGTCCGAAGGCGCGCGACGTGCTGCAGAAGCTGACGCATCAGGATCTGTCGACGTCGGCCTTCGCCTTCATGGATGTGCGCCGCATGGATCTCGGCATGGCGCCGGCCATTGTCGGGCGCGTCAGCTATACCGGCGATCTCGGCTATGAAATCTGGATGAAGCCGCAATACCAGCGCTATCTCTACGATCTCATCCTCGAAGCCGGCGCCGAATTCGGCATCCGCCTCTTCGGGCTGCGCGCCCTGAATGCACTGCGCCTCGAAAAATCCTATGGCAGCTGGTCGCGCGAATATCGCCCGCTCTATGGTCCGCTCGAGGCGGGGCTGGAGCGTTTCGTGGCGCTGCGCAAGGACGCCGACTTCATCGGCAAGGAAGCGGCCAAAGCGGAGCGCGAGAGGGGCGGGACACTCCGCCTGCGCACCTTCATTCTCGAGGCGAGGGATGCGGATGTCATCGGCGACGAGCCGATCTATCTCGACGGCAAAGTGCGCGGCTGGGTGACGTCGGGCGGCTACGCCCATGCGTCAGGCCTGTCGGTCGCGGTCGGTTATGTGCCGAAGGAGATCGCGGACGTTGCGGCGGGCTGGTCGATCGAACTTCTCGGCGAGGTGCTGCCGGCGCGTCTTCAGGCCGAACCGCTGTTCGATCCCTCGGGTGCGAAAATGCGTGGCTGATCGTCCCGTAACGTGAGGCGGCAGTGTCCCAAATCGGGACATCGCCGTTTTTGCGTTTTGTGCATCATTTTGCACAAAGACGCCGATTTTCCTGCCGATTTTTTGGTTTCCGTGGCGTTAATTACGTCATTTAACGCTTCTTGCTAAAGAAATTGTCGATCGGGGCTTTTTGGGCTTCCCTTTTGTATCGAAAGCGGTATGGAATCCCCTTGTCTAAACAAGCTCAAAAATGAGCGTCAAGAACAAGAGATGCGGCCCTCAGGAACCGCATCCGGGGGATTATATATGGAGTATTTCATCCAGCAGCTCGTCAACGGGCTGACGCTTGGATCTATTTATGGTTTGATAGCCATCGGCTACACCATGGTTTACGGCATCATCGGTATGATCAACTTCGCCCATGGCGATATCTTCATGCTGGGTGGGTTTGCCGCTCTCATCACCTTCCTTCTTCTGACCAGTGTGTTCGCCGGCCTTCCGGTCGTGCTTCTGCTGCTGGTCATGATCGCCGCGGCGATGCTGACGGCATCGCTGTGGAACTGGACGATCGAGAAGGTGGCATACCGGCCGCTGCGCGGATCCTTCCGGCTTGCGCCGCTGATCACCGCGATCGGCATGTCGATTGCGCTGTCGAACTTCATCCAGGTGACCCAGGGCCCGCGCAACAAGCCGATCCCGCCGATGGTCTCCTCGGTCTATAACGTCTTCGGCATCGCGATCTCGCTGAAGCAGCTCATCATCATGTTCCTGACGGTCACGTTGCTTGCGGTGTTCTGGTACATCGTCAACAAGACCTCGCTCGGCCGCGCCCAGCGCGCAACCGAACAGGACCGCAAGATGGCGGCGCTGCTGGGTATCGACGTCGATCGCACGATCTCCGTGACCTTCATCATGGGTGCATCGCTCGCAGCCGTCGCCGGCACCATGTACCTGATGTATTACGGCGTGACCGTCTTCACCGACGGCTTCATTCCGGGCGTCAAGGCCTTCACGGCTGCGGTTCTGGGCGGTATCGGCTCGCTTCCGGGTGCGGTTCTCGGCGGCCTGCTCATCGGCCTCATCGAGAGCCTGTGGTCCGCCTACTTCACCATCGACTACAAGGACGTCGCGACGTTCTCCATCCTCGCCATCGTCCTGATCTTCAAGCCGTCCGGTATTCTCGGGCGACCGGAAGTCGAGAAGGTTTGATCCATGTCCATCACTACGAACACCAATGAGAGCGCCGGCGGTAATCTGACGGCGCGGGCTCTGCGCGAGGGCATTTTTGCCGGCATCATCGCGCTCGGCCTCTTCGTCCTCTTCGTCGGTCTCGAGACCACGCAGAACATCCGCAACGAGCTCGTGCTGAACCAGCGCTGGGGTCTGCTGGCGATCTTCGTGATCATCGCTGCCGTCGGCCGCTTCCTGACCGTCGCCTATCTCCAGCCCTCGATGGCCGCCCGCAAGGCTGCGGCGTCGAAGGTCGCAGTGGACGCGGAAGAAAGCTTCTTCAAGCGCAACTTCAGCAAGATCGCGATCGCCGCGCTGCTGATCTATCCGCCGCTGATGGTCATGCTCTTCGGCGTGCAGGGCTCGCTGAAGTGGGTCGACAATTTCGGCATCCAGATCCTCATCTACGTGATGCTGGCCTGGGGTCTGAACATCGTCGTCGGTCTTGCCGGCCTTCTCGACCTCGGCTATGTCGCCTTCTACGCAGTTGGCGCCTATTCCTACGCGCTGCTGTCGCAGCAGTTCGGCTTCTCCTTCTGGGTCCTGCTGCCGCTCGCCGGTATCCTGGCTGCCTTCTGGGGCATGATCCTCGGCTTCCCGGTGCTGCGCCTGAAGGGCGACTATCTCGCCATCGTGACGCTCGCCTTCGGGGAAATCATCCGCCTCGTTTTGATCAACTGGACGGAAGTCACCCGCGGCACCTTCGGCGTCTCGGGCATTCCGAAGGCGTCGATCTTCGGCATCTGGTCCTTCGACGTCAGCGCGCCGAACAACTTCGCCAAGGCCTTCGGCCTGCCGATGTCGTCGGCCTACTACAAGATCTTCCTCTTCTATCTCATCCTGGCGCTGGCTCTGCTGACCGCTTATGTGACGATCCGCCTGCGCCGCATGCCGATCGGCCGCGCCTGGGAAGCGCTGCGTGAAGACGAGATCGCTTGCCGCTCGCTCGGTATCAACACGGTGACGACCAAGCTGACGGCTTTCTCTATCGGCGCGATGTTCGGCGGCTTTGCCGGCTCCTTCTTCGCCGTGCGCCAGGGCTTCGTCTCGCCGGAAAGCTTCGTCTTCCTGGAATCGGCGATCATCCTCGCCATCGTGGTTCTTGGCGGCATGGGCTCGCTCGTCGGCATCGCGGTTGCTGCCGTGGTCATGGTCGGCGGCACGGAACTGCTGCGTGAGATGACCTTCCTGAAGGCGATCTTCGGGCCGGACTTCACCCCGGAACTCTACCGCATGCTGATCTTCGGTCTGGCGATGGTCGTCGTCATGGTCTGGAAACCGCGCGGCTTCGTCGGAAGCCGTGAACCGACCGCCTTCCTGCGGGAACGCAAGGCCGTCTCCGGCAGCTTCACCAAGGAAGGGCACGGCTGATGGCGCCCGAGACGAAGATAGCGACGAATACGATGACGAAAGATCCCATCCTGAAAGTCGAGCATCTGTCGATGCGCTTCGGTGGTCTCATGGCCATCAACGACCTCTCCTTCGAAGCCTATCGCGGCGATATCACCGCGCTGATCGGCCCGAACGGTGCCGGCAAGACCACGGTGTTCAACTGCGTGACCGGCTTCTACAAGCCGACCATGGGCATGATCACCATGCGCCAGAAGGCGGGCAAGGAGTTCCTGCTGGAACGCATGACCGACTTCGAGGTCAACCGCGATGCGAAGGTGGCGCGCACCTTCCAGAACATCCGGCTCTTCTCGGGTCTGACGGTTCTGGAAAACCTGCTCGTCGCCCAGCACAATGCGCTGATGAAGGCCTCCGGCTACACGATCCTCGGCCTGCTCGGCATGCCAGCCTACAAGAAGGCGGCGGCCGAATCGATCGACATCGCCAAGTACTGGCTGGAGAAGGCGAACCTCATCGAGCGCGCCGACGACCCGGCGGGCGATCTGCCCTATGGTGCGCAGCGGCGTCTCGAAATCGCCCGCGCCATGTGCACCGGACCGGAATTCCTGTGCCTCGACGAACCGGCCGCTGGTCTTAACCCGCGCGAATCGGCAGCACTCAACGATCTGCTCCGCTCGATCCGCAACGACAGCAACACGTCGATCCTGCTCATCGAGCACGACATGTCGGTCGTCATGGAAATCTCCGACCACGTGGTGGTGCTCGAATACGGCCAGAAAATCTCCGACGGCACGCCGGACCATGTGAAGAACGATCCGAAGGTTATCGCGGCCTATCTCGGTGTGGAAGATGATGAGGTCGAAGAGGTGATCGAGGAAATCGAGGTGATCGCTGAGAGCGAAGGCCCGCAGGGAGGGTCGCACTGATGAGCGATACACTTCTCAGCGTCCAGGGCGTGGAAACCTATTACGGCAACATCCGCGCACTCGCCGGCGTCAATGTCGAGGTCAAGAAGGGCGAGATCGTCTCGCTGATCGGTGCCAACGGTGCCGGCAAGTCGACCCTGATGATGACGGTCTGCGGCAGCCCGCAGGCCCGCACCGGCTCCGTCATCTTCGACGGCGAGGATATCACCCGCCTGCCGACGCATCTCATTGCGCGCCGCCGCATCGCGCAGTCGCCGGAAGGGCGCCGCATCTTCCCGCGCATGACGGTCTATGAAAACCTTCAGATGGGCGCGAGCCTCGACAATCTGAAATACTTCAACGAGGATGTGGAAAAGATCTTCACGCTCTTCCCGCGCCTCAAGGAACGTCAAGCCCAGCGCGGCGGCACGCTTTCGGGCGGTGAGCAGCAGATGCTCTCCATCGGCCGCGCGCTGATGGCGCGTCCGAAGCTGCTTCTGCTCGACGAGCCGTCGCTCGGTCTTGCGCCGCTGATCGTCAAGGGCATCTTCGACGCGATCAAGAAGCTCAACCAGACGGAAGGCCTTACTGTCTTCCTCGTCGAGCAGAACGCTTTCGCCGCGCTCAAACTCTCCGACCGGGCCTATGTGATGGTCAATGGTCAGGTGACGATGAGCGGTTCCGGCAAGGAACTTCTGGCCAATCCGGAAGTGCGCGCCGCCTACCTGGAAGGCGGACGCCACTAAGGCGGTCGAGAGGAGAAGAAAAAATGCAGGGAATTCTCTACGAAGAGCCGTCCGTCTGGCAGTTTCTGTTCGTCAGCGTCATCATGGGCGGCTGGACCGCCTGGCGCACGGGCAAGAGCGTTGCGGACGGTTGGCAGAACTACGGAACGCTGGTCGTCTACGTCCTTCTCCTGGGCGTAGCCATCCGTTTCGTTCACCACGCGCTGTTCCACGGCACCATGCTCACGCCGCAGTACTATGTCGTGGACACCGCCGTGCTTTTGTTGTTTGCTACGCTCGGCTACCGCTATTACCGTACGCGGCAAATGACCAATAACTACTACTGGCTCTATGAAAAGGCTTCGCCCTTTTCCTGGAAGTCCAAGTAACCAGAGGGAACGCCGCGACCGGTTTTCGGCCGCGGTCTAAAGATACCGGCGCAATGAATGCGGGTGTTGCGACCGGTTAAAACGAACCCGCAATCAAATTTGGGAGTAATAATATGAAGAAGTCTCTCATGTCGGCTGTTGCTTTGGCTGCAATGGTCGCTTTCAGCGGCAGCGCCTGGGCCGACATCCTGATCGGCGTCGGTGGCCCGATCACCGGCCCGAACGCCGCCTTCGGCGCGCAGCTGCAGAAGGGTGCCGAGCAGGCTGCTGCCGACATCAACGCAGCCGGCGGCATCAACGGCGAACAGATCAAGATCGTGCTCGGCGACGACGTATCCGACCCGAAGCAGGGCGTTTCGGTCGCCAACAAGTTCGTCGCTGACGGCGTCAAGTTTGTTGTCGGCCACTTCAACTCGGGCGTTTCCATCCCGACGTCGGAAATCTACGCTGAAAACGGCATCCTGCAGATCACCCCGGCTTCGACGAACCCGACCTATACGGAACGCGGCCTGTGGAACACCTTCCGTACCTGCGGCCGTGACGACCAGCAGGGCGCCGTAGCCGGTTCCTTCATCGCTGCAAACTTCAAGGACGCCAAGGTTGCCGTCGTTCACGACAAGACCCCGTATGGTCAGGGCCTTGCCGACGAAACCAAGAAGGCAATGAACGAAGCCGGCGTCACGGAAGTGATCTATGAAGGCGTCAACATCGGCGACAAGGACTTCTCCGCTCTCATCGCCAAGATGAAGGAAGCCGGCGTTTCCGTCGTCTACTGGGGCGGCCTGCACACCGAGTTCGGCCTGATGGAACGCCAGGCTGCCGACCAGGGCCTGAAGGCAACCTTCATGTCGGGTGACGGTATCGTTTCGAACGAACTGGCTTCGATCGCCGGCGACGCCGTCGACGGTACGCTGATGACGTTCGCTCCGGATCCGCGCAAGAACGAAGCTGCCAAGGAACTCGTCGAAAAGTTCCGCGCCGCTGGTTTCGAGCCGGAAGCCTACACCCTGTATTCCTACGCTGCCGTTCAGGTCATTGCTGAAGGCGCCAAGGCTGCCGGCGGCAACGACCCGCAGGCTGTTGCCGAAGCCATCAAGGCGAAGGGTCCGTTCAAGACCGCCATCGGCGAACTCGGCTTCGACGAAAAGGGCGACATCACCCGTCCGGACTACGTCAT
>CBFGOD010000108.1:0-11327 GCA_965650295.1 uncultured Shinella sp.
CTGGCCTTCGCAAACGAAGACCGGTCGAAACCTTCAAGCAGATCCGTTGCACTATCGTCTCCCTTGACATCGGCATCATCTTTTTAACATGTTAATTAATATCCCCTTGACGAAGGTCAGGGGCATTGCAATTGCGCATCCGACCGCCGAGAAAGGCAACTGGACAGGGAGTGAGACATGGACAGCGAAGAATTCCGTCAGTGGTCGCGAACGGTGGCCGATTGGGGTGCAGACTATCGTGCCGGCCTGCGCGAGCGGCCGGTGCGTGCGCAGACCAAGCCGGGCGACATCATCCGGCAGATCGCCAATGCCGCGCCGGAGGCCGGCGAAGCGATGGAGGCGATCTTCGCCGATTTCGAGCGCATCATTCCCGATGGCCTCACCCATTGGCAGCATCCGCGCTTCTTCGCCTATTTTCCGGCCAATGCAGCACCGGTCTCTGTGATCGCCGATTACCTCGTCACCTCGGTCGCCGCGCAATGCATGCTGTGGCAGACCTCCCCCGCCGCCACCGAACTGGAAACCCGCGTCGTCGACTGGCTGCGCCAGGCGATGGGCCTGCCGGACGGCTTTGCCGGCCTCATCCAGGATTCCGCCTCCACCGCAACGCTTGCCGCCGTCCTCGTGATGCGCGAGAAGGCGCTCGGCTGGAAGGGCAACAGCGAGGGGCTTGCCGCACACAAGGCCGTGCGCGTTTACGCCTCCAAGCAGGTGCACACCTCCATCGACCGGGCGATCTGGATTGCCGGCATCGGCGAGGCGAACCTCGTGCGTATCCCGACCAAGGGTCCGCTCAACGGCATGGATCCTGACGCGCTCGACGCCGCCATCAAGGCTGATCTCGCCGCAGGCCACGTTCCGGCCGGCGTCATCGCCTGCACCGGCGGCACCTCGATCGGCGCCTGCGACCCGATCCGCGATGTCGCGGCCGTCGTCAAGGCACATGGCCTCTACCTGCATGTCGATGCCGCCTGGGCGGGTTCGGCAATGATCTGCCCGGAATTCCGCACGCTCTGGGATGGCGTCGACGAGGCCGATTCGATCGTCTTCAACCCGCACAAATGGCTCGGCGCCAATTTCGATTGCTCGGTGCAGTTCATCAAGAGCCCCGAGGATCAGGTGCGCACGCTTGCGATCCAGCCGGAATATCTCAAGACCCACGGCCATGACGGCATCATCAACTATTCCGAATGGTCCGTGCCACTCGGCCGCCGCTTCCGCGCGCTGAAACTGTGGTTCCTGATGCGCTATCACGGGCTGGAAGGCCTGCGCACGATGATCCGCAACCATGTCGCCTGGTCGGAGGAACTGGCGGAGCGCCTATCGAAGGAGCCGGATTTCGAGATCGTCAGCGCGCCGGTCCTGTCACTGTTCTCCTTCCGCCACACGGGCGGGGCGGATGCCGACCAGCACAATATCGCACTCACCAATGCCATCAACGACGACGGCCGCATCTATCTCACGCAGACGCGTGTGGACGGCCGCATCGCCATCCGCTTCCAGGCCGGCCAGTTCGAGATGACGCGCGACGACGCGGACACGGCTTTCACCGTGATCACCGAAATCGCCCGCGCAATGAAATGATAGAGTCTGTCGGGTTCATTCTGAACCTGACAGACTCTAGATTCTTTGTTTTCGATTGTCTTTTCGGGAAAACCGGTTCCCACTTTTCCCTGACAAACTCTAGCGGCGGGGTTATTCCTCGCCGCCCGCCTTGCCCTCGAGCTTGAGGGCAGCCAGCTCTTCCAGCATGTCGAGCAACTGCTCGACCCGCTCGCCGCCGAAGCGGGCATCGAGATCCGCATAGACGCGGCGCGAATCCGGCATCACCTCGTCGATGACAGCCTGCCCCGCCGGCTCGAGCCTGAGCAGCACGCGGCGCCCGTCGGCCTTGTCCTTGTGGCGGCTGATAAAGCCACGCTCTTCGAGCGAGCGCAGCATGCGGGTGAGGCTCGGCGCCAGGATGAAGGCCTTCTCCGCCACCTCAGTCGCATCGAGCAGGCCGGCATCCGACAGCGTGCGTAACACGCGCCATTGCTGCTCGGTCACGTCGTGATCGGCGAGAATCGGCCGGAAATGGCTCATGACGGCTTCGCGCGCCTTGAGAAGGCCGATTGCCAGCGACCGCCGGCGTTCGCGCCGCGGTTTGTCCGTCGTGTTGGGGTTGGTCATGTCCACTGAGGCATCCTTCGTCATTCTGCCTCTATCCGCGATTTTTAGAGTTCGCGCAATCGCAAGCCAGTATAGGGCAAGAAGAACGGGTCGATTGCCGCCGGGCGCCATGCTACGGTCCGCCGCAAATCAGCCTCTCGAAAGTGCAGCCGCCATGACCCAAGCCTATGCCTTCACCCCCGCCGCCATGCCCACCCTGCCGGTTGAGGGCAGCACGGCGCTTTTCCCCGTGCATCGCATCTATTGCGTCGGCCGCAACTTCGCCGACCACGCCATCGAGATGGGCCATGACCCGAACAAGGAACCGCCGTTCTTCTTCCAGAAGAACCCCGACACAGTGGTGGCGCCCGCCGATGGCTTTCCCTATCCCCCGGCAAGCACGGACGTGCATCACGAAATCGAGCTGGTCGTCGCCCTGAAAAGCGGCGGCAGCGACATCCCGGTCGAAAAGGCGCTCGACTGCGTCTTCGGCTACGCCATCGGCCTCGACATGACGCGGCGCGATCTACAGGCGGAAGCGAAGAAACACGGCCGCCCCTGGGAGGTTGCCAAGGCCTTCGAAAAGTCCGCGCCCTGCGGTCCGCTGCATGCCGCAGGCGATATCGGCCCTCTCACCGAAGGCGCGATCCGGCTCTCGATCAACGGTGCGGTACGTCAGGACGGCAATCTCAACCAGATGATCTGGAAGGTGCCGGAGATGATCGCCTATCTCTCCCGCCTCTTCACGCTGCAACCCGGCGACCTGATCTTCTCCGGCACGCCGGCCGGCGTCGGCGCCGTGCAGAGGGGCGATGTGATGCGCGGTGAAATCGACGGGCTCGGGACAATCTCGGTCACCGTTCTCTAAGCGCGCCGCCGGGCATCTTTACCAACGCTTTTTACCATCGGCGGCCGTTTGGCCATTCCCGCGTCGATCTTTTGCCGGTCTTGAGAAGATTTTACCGCTTCGTTATACCGGCAACATACGGCATTCACGCCGTTATCGCCGTTCGGGCGGGTTTTTCGCACGTCACGCCGAAGTAAAAATTTACTGAAAGCGATTTCGATTTTCCCAGATCCGTGCCATACTCCGGCGAGCAAGCAACGGAATGTCGGGATGGTGACGATCAAGGAAATCGCCAAGGCCGTCGGAGTCTCCTCCGCCACGGTCTCGCGCGTTTTGAACTACGACCCGGCTTTGTCGATTTCGCCCGTCAAGCGGCAGGCGATCATCGAGACGGCCGAGGCACTTAACTACGAGACACCGCGCAACCGCAACAAGGCGAACGGCCCTGTCGCGCCGAGCCTGCTCACCAAGCTCGTCATCGTGCATTTCCTGGAGCCGTCGGACGAAATCTCCGACCCCTATTATGTCGGCGTGCGACTCGGCATCGAAACGCGCTGCCGTGATCTCAAGACGGAGATCGTGAAGGTCTTCCATTCCGACGATTTGCCGGAGGCTTCGCTGCTCGAAAGCGCTTCCGGGGTCATCGTCATCGGCAAACATTCCGATCATGAAATCGCCTGGCTCAGGCAGCATGCCCGCCACGTCGTCTTCGCCGATTTCGACCCCAAGAGCGACCACCTCGACAGCGTCTTCTCCGATGTCGGGCTTGCCACGCAAAAGATCCTCGATTCCCTGAAATCCAGCGGCTACAAGCGTGTCGGCTTTATCGGCAGCCATGAGAGCCTGAACGGCAGCGTGCAGCATTTCGCGGAAAAACGCTGCGTCGCCTTCATCGACTGGCAGAAGAAAAACGGCACCTTCGATCCGGACCTTCTGGTGCTCGCCGACTGTTCCAATGGCCAGAGCCTGCGGCTCGACACCGGCTACCGCCTCGCCCGGGATCTTCTCGCGCTGGCGGAACGGCCCGACGTCATCGTCACCTCGAACGACAACATGGCGATCGGCGCCTATCGGGCGCTACAGGAAGCCGGCCTCTCCATCCCAAGAGATATTGCCGTCATCTCCTTCAACGACATCCCCGTCGCGCAGTTCCTAACCCCGCCGCTCACCACCGTGCGCATTCACGGCGAGCATATCGGCGAGACGGCGGTCGATCTCCTGCTCGAGCGCCTTTCCGGGCGCAGCTATGGCAAGCAGGTGCGCATCGCCACCGAGCTGATCTGGCGCGACAGCTGCCGCAAGCCATTGGATTTGTAGTACTTTTAAAATGCCTTCGCAGGCGCAATAAATATTTACTAAATTTTCCTTGCGCGTTTCCTGAAATTCGGTAAATCTTCCCTCCGACGGCAGGAGAGGAGACCCCTGCCGCATAGGTTTCTTGGGAGGAAACGATGAACAAGATGATTCTGTCGCGCCTTGCCGCCGGCCTGTTTGCCGGTGCGAGCCTCTTGGCATCCACGGCCGCCTTTGCCGGCGAAGTCACCGTCTGGTGCTGGGACCCGAACTTCAACGTCGCCATCATGAAGGAAGCCGCGGCGCGCTACACGGCGAAGCACCCGGAAACGACCTTCAACATCGTCGATTTCGCCAAGGCCGACGTCGAGCAGAAGCTCCAGACGGGCCTGTCGTCCGGCACCACGGACGCGCTGCCGGATATCGTGCTGATCGAGGATTACGGCGCACAGAAATACCTCCAGTCCTTCCCCGGCGCCTTCGCCGAACTGTCGAGCAAGATCGATTTCTCCGGTTTCGCACCCTACAAGGTCGAGCTGATGACGGTGGACGGCACCGTCTACGGCATGCCCTTCGATTCCGGCGTCACCGGCCTTTACTACCGCAAGGACTATCTCGAACAGGCCGGCTTCAAGCCGGAGGACATGCAGGACCTGACCTGGGACCGCTTCATCGAGATCGGCAAGGCCGTGGAAGCCAAGACCGGCAAGAAGATGCTCGGCCTCGACGTCAACGATGCCGGCTTCATCCGCATCCTGATGCAATCGGCCGGCGGCTGGTACTTCGACAAGGACGGCAACCTCTCGATCGCCGACAATGCCGCACTGAAGGCCGCGCTCGAAACCGAGCAGAAGATTTTGCAGGCCAACATCCACAAGCCGGCCGCCGGCTGGACGGAATGGGTCAACACCTTCACCTCGGGCGATGTCGCGACCGTCACGACGGGTGTGTGGATCACCGGCACCGTCAAGGCGCAGGCCGACCAGAGCGGCAAGTGGGGCGTGGCCCCCATTCCGAAGCTGAATGTCGAGGGCGCAACCCACGCCTCCAACCTCGGCGGCTCCAGCTGGTACGTGACGGCAGGCTCGGCCGAGAAGGACGAGGCGATCGACTTCCTCAACGAGGTCTATGCCAAGGACGTCGACTTCTACCAGAAGATCCTGGCGGACCGTGGTGCCGTCGGTTCGCTGCTCGCCGCCCGCACGGGAGCGGCCTATTCCGAGGCAGACGCATTCTTCGGCGGCGAAAAGGTCTGGCAGAACTTCTCCGACTGGCTCGCAAAGGTTCCGGCCGTCAACTATGGCGTCTTCACCAATGAAGTGGACACCGCAGTCACGGCACACCTGCCGTCACTCGGCCAGGGCGCCAATGTCGATGACGTCCTGAAGGCGATCGACAGCCAGGCACAGGGCCAGATCCAGTAAGATCCTCCCGGCGGGCGCTTGCGCCCGCCCCACTGCCGGACCCTTCTTGCCCTCGGGCGGGAGGTCCGGCCCTTGTTCCTTGCATTGAAGGTCGTCCCATGGCTGCCGGCAAAACAGGCGGATTGAAGCGCTATCACGATCTGAACGGCTGGCTGTTCATCGCCCCGTCCGTCCTGCTGATCGGCGTCTTCCTCGTCTATCCGATCTTCCGCTCGCTCTATCTGTCCTTCTTCTCCGGCAAGGGCATGATGATGAAGTTCGCGGGCTTCGGAAACGTCGTCCGCCTCTGGAACGATCCGGTCTTCATTCAGGCGCTGACCAACACCGTGACCTTCTTCGTCGTGCAGGTGCCGATCATGATCCTGCTGGCGCTGATGCTGGCGGCCGTGCTCAACAACGACAAGCTGAAGTTCATCGGCTTCTTCCGCACCGCGATCTTCCTGCCCTGCGTCGCCTCGCTGGTCGCCTATTCCGTCCTGTTCAAAAGCATGTTCTCCGTCGATGGCGTGGTGAACCAGGCGCTGATGGCGCTCGGCCTGATCGGCTCGCCGATCGGCTGGCTGACGGAGCCCTTCTGGGCGAAAGTGCTGGTCATCCTCGCCATCACCTGGCGCTGGACCGGCTACAACATGATCTTCTATCTCGCCGCCCTGCAAAACATCGACAAGTCGATCTATGAAGCCGCGAAGATCGATGGCGTGCCGGCCTGGGCGCGGTTCTTCTACATCACCGTGCCGATGCTGAAACCGGTGATCCTCTTTACGACGATCATTTCGACCATCGGCACGATCCAGCTGTTCGACGAGGTCTACAACCTGACCGAAGGCAAGGGCGGCCCGGCCAATTCGACCATCACGCTGTCGCTCTATATCTACAACCTCACCTTCCGATTCATGCCGAGCTTCGGCTACGCGGCGACGATCTCCTACGTGATCGTCATCATGGTGGCGCTGTTCTCCTTCCTCCAGTTCTATGCCGCGAGGGACCGGTCATGAACGCCTCGCGCATCCTGGGCACGGCGCTGCAATATGCCTTTCTCGGCCTTGCCGCCTTCTTTTCGATCTTCCCGTTCTTCTGGATGATGATCAGCGCGACGAACAGGTCGATCGACATCATTGGCGGCAAATCGAGCTTCGGCGAGGCTTTTACCACCAACGTGACGAACTTCTTCACGCAGGTCGACGTGCCCCTGGTGTTCTGGAACTCGACCAAGGTCGCGGTGCTCGCCACCGTGCTCACCATCGTCGTCTCGTCGCTCGCCGGCTACGGCTTCGAGATGTTCAAGTCGAAGGCGCGCGAGCGCGTCTATTCGCTGGTGCTCCTGACGCTGATGATCCCCTTCGGCGCGCTGATGATCCCGTTGTTCATGATGATGGCGAAGACCGGGCTCATCAACACGCATATCGCGATCATGCTGCCCACCATCGCGTCGGCCTTCATCATCTTCTACTTCCGCCAGTCGACGAAAGCCTTCCCGACGGAGCTGCGCGACGCCGCCAAGGTGGACGGGCTGAAGGAATGGCAGATCTTCTTCTACATCTACATGCCGGTGATGCGGTCCACCTATGCGGCCGCCTTCGTCATCGTCTTCATGACGAACTGGAACAACTATCTCTGGCCGCTCATCGTTCTCCAGTCGAATGAGACCAAGACGATCACCCTCGTCGTCTCCTCGCTCGCCTCGGCCTACTACCCCGATTACGGCGTGGTCATGATCGGCACGATCCTCGCCACCCTACCCCCCCTCTTCGTCTTCTTCGTCATGCAGCGACAGTTCGTGCATGGCATGCTCGGCTCGGTCAAATAGGAATACCCCCATGCGCATCACTGAAAACTTCAATGGCAACTGGCTCTTCCGCCACGGTTTCGACGCTGCCCGCGCAGGCGTGGTGCAGGAGGGCGAGACCGTGCGCCTGCCGCACAGCGCGGTCGAACTGCCCTACAACTATTTCGACGAGACGGAGTACCAGAAGCCCTTCACCTATCAGAAGGTGCTCGACTGGCGGGCGGATTTCGAGGGCCGGGAAGTCTCGCTGGTCTTCGATGCCGCCATGGCCGACAGCGTGGTCTATCTGAACGGCAAGGAAATCATCGCCCACAAGGACGGCTACACCCCCTTCACGGCGCGGCTGACGCCGCATCTGAAGCAAGGTGAAAACCTGATCACCGTGAAGATTGACGGCTCGGAAAACCCTGAGATCCCGCCCTTCGGCGGCCAGATCGACTATCTCTGCTATGCCGGTATCTATCGCGACGTCTGGCTGAAAGTGACGAGCCCCGTCTCCATCGCCAATGTGAAGATCGAAACGCCGGATGCGCTGGCCGACGCAAAGACCGTCACCGCCCGCGTCTTCCTCGCCAATCCGCAGAGCCTTGCCGTGTCCGGCACGCTCGACGCCAAGATCCGCCGCAAGGGCGGCGGCGATGTCGCGGCCACCTCTGTTGCCATTGATGGCAACGAGGCAACGCTGACCTTCTCGGGCCTCACCGGCCTGGACCTCTGGGATATCGACAATCCTGTCCTCTATGCGCTGTCGCTGAAGCTCACGACCAATGGCGGCGAGGACCTGCTGACGCAGCGCTTCGGCTTCCGCACCGCGCAATTCACGCCTGATGGGTTCCTCCTCAACGGCCGGCCGCTGAAGCTGCGCGGCCTCAACCGTCACCAGGCCTGGCCGCATACCGGCTATGCCATGGGCCGGCGCGCGCAGGAGAAGGATGCCGACATCCTGAAATACGACCTCGCCTGCAACATCGTGCGTACCTCGCACTATCCGCAGTCGAAATGGTTCATCGAGCGCTGCGACGAGATCGGCCTGCTCTGCTTCGAGGAAATTCCCGGCTGGCAGCATATCGGCGGCGAGACCTGGCAGCAGGAATCTATCGAAAACGTCCGACGCATGATCGAGCGCGACTGGAACCATCCGTCGATCATCATCTGGGGCGTGCGCATCAACGAGAGCCAGGACAACCACGCTTTCTACGCCGAGACGAACCGCCTCGCCCGTGAGCTCGACCCGACGCGCCAGACCGGCGGCGTGCGCTTCATCACCAATTCGGAGATGCTCGAAGACGTCTACACGATGAACGACTTCATCCTGGGCCAGGAGGAAATGCCGGGCAACAACCGCGGCCGCGTCGTGCTGCGCGACCAGGTGGAAACGACCGGCATCACCAAGCCGATCCCCTACATGATCACCGAATATACCGGCCATATGTATCCGACCAAGCGCTTCGACCAGGAGCAGCGCCAGGCCGAGCACGTCACCCGCCACTTGCTGATCCTCAATGCCGTTGCCGGCGACAGCGACATTTCCGGCTCCACCGGCTGGTGCATGTTCGATTACAACACGCACAAGGATTTCGGCTCGGGCGACCGCGTCTGCTATCACGGCGTGCTCGACATGTACCGTATCCCGAAATTCGCAGCCTATGCCTACGCGTCTCAGGGCGATCCGGCAGACAAGCTCGTGATGCAGCCCGTGACCTTCTGGGCGCGCGGCGAGCGCAATATCGGCGGCGTGCTGCCGCTGATCATTCTCACCAACTGCGACTATGTCGAGGTGAAGTTCGGCGAATGGCCGGCCAAGCGCGTCTATCCGGACAAGGAGAACTATCCGCATCTGGCGCATCCGCCCGTCGTGCTCGACCTGCGCTCCGTCACGCCGGAGGAATTCGGCACCTGGGGCCGCGTCTGGCGCGAAGGCACCTTCACCGGCTATGTCGACGGCAAGGCGGTGACCACCATGACGCTGCCGGCCGATCCGGTGCCGGCGACGCTGGAGGTCGTGGCCGACGACACGGCGCTGCGCGCCGACGAGAAGGATGCGGTGCGCGTCGTCGTGCGCGTGCTCGACCAGTGCGGCAACCTGCTGCCCTATTTCGAGGAGCCGGTATCGCTTGTGCTCTCCGGCCCCGGCCGTATCATCGGTCCGGCCGAACACACGCTGAAAGGCGGCGCGACCGGCTTCTGGGTGGAGGCCGGCGACGAGAAGGGCAAGCTCTATCTGACCGCCTCGACCCGTCGCCTGCTGCCGCAGTCCATCACCTTCACCGTCAGCTGAGATTTTGCCCATGGCCGATGTTCGCCTCACCGATATCCGCAAGCGTTTCGGCTCCCTTGAGATCATCAAGGGTGTCGATCTCTCGATTAAGACGGGGGAATTCGTCGTCTTCGTCGGCCCCTCGGGTTGCGGAAAATCGACGCTGCTGCGCATGATCGCCGGCCTGGAGGATATTTCTTCCGGTGAGCTTACCATCGGCGGCACGGTGATGAACGATGTCGATCCGTCGAAGCGCGGTATCGCCATGGTCTTCCAGTCCTATGCGCTCTATCCGCACATGACGGTGCGCGAAAACATGGGCTTTGCGCTCAAATTCGCCGGCATGGCCAAGGATGAGATCGAGCGGCGCGTCAATGACGCCGCCCGTATCCTCGAACTCGGCCCGCTGATGGAGCGCAAGCCTAAAGCCCTCTCCGGCGGCCAGCGCCAGCGCGTCGCCATCGGCCGCGCCATCGTGCGCAATCCTGATGTCTTCCTCTTCGACGAGCCATTGTCGAACCTCGACGCGGAACTGCGCGTGCACATGCGCGTCGAGATCGCCAAGCTGCACAAGGCACTGAAATCGACCATCATCTACGTCACGCACGACCAGGTGGAGGCGATGACGCTTGCCGACAAGATCGTCGTGCTGCGCGCCGGCATCGTCGAGCAGGTCGGCGCACCGCTCGATCTCTACGACGACCCCAACAACATATTCGTCGCCGGCTTCATCGGCTCGCCGCGCATGAATTTTCTGAAAGCCCGCGTGATCTCCAGTGAGGCGGGATACATCACGGTCGCCTTGGCCAGCCAGCCCGACGTGAAACTCAGCCTCCCCGCCCGGTCGAGTGCGGCAAAGCCCGGCGACGAGGTGAGCCTCGGCGTTCGCCCGGAACATTTCCGGTCGGCCGGCCAGGGCGATGCGGATCTCGTTCTCGATGTCGACGTGACCGAACATCTCGGCAATACGAGCTATGTCTACGCCAATGTCTCGCCCGACGAGCGCATCATCGTCGAGCACGAGGGTTTTCGCGGCACCGACAGCCGCGACCGACTGACCGTCGGCCTCTCCGCCGGCACATCCTTCCTCTTCGACAGCGCAGGCATCCGCATCCGCTGACGCCTGCGACAGGACGCCACGCCGCATCGCCAGCTTGTTTGACCAAAGTCAAAGAAGCAGGCCCCTCGCGGGCCTATCTCTTGCGCATGAACGATTGACGTTCGTCAGCAAGGAGAATTCCAGTGCGTATCATGGCAAAGAGCATCGTCGGCGCAGCAGCAGTCCTTTTCGCGCTCGCCCTTCCCGCCGGTGCGGCAGATTTTGAAGTGCACATGCTCAACAAGGGTGCCGAGGGCGCCATGGTGTTCGAGCCCGCCTTCGTGAAGGTCGCCCCCGGCGACACCGTCACCTTCATCCCCACCGACAAGGGCCACAATGTCGAGACGATCAAGGACTTCATTCCCGAGGGTGCGTAAGCCTTCAATAGCAAGATGAACGAGACCTACAATGTAACCTTCGACAAGCCCGGCTCCTATGGCGTGAATTGCACTCCGCATGTCTGCATGGGC
>CBFGOD010000109.1:0-11281 GCA_965650295.1 uncultured Shinella sp.
CCGACTTCTTCCAGTTCCTGACCTCGCCGGAAGTGCAGAAGTTCTACCACGAAGCCACCGGTTACGTGGCCATCACCAAGGCAGCTTACGAACTCGCTAAGTCCGAAGGCTATTACAAGGAAAAGCCGGCTGCCGAAGTCGGTATCCAGCAGCTGATGCTCAAGTCCGGTGACTGGTCGAAGGGCTACCGCCTCGGCTTCTACCCGCAGATCCGTGAAATCATGGAACGCGAATACGGCCGCATCTTCGCCGGTGAAACCTCCGTTGAAGACGCCCTGAAGACGATCGAAACCGAAGCGAACGACCTGCTCGCCCGCTTCGCCAAGACCGCCGGCTGATCCGTCGCTTCTCTGAAATCCGTGCCGGGGGCCAAGGCTCCCGGCACGCCGCTATGAAGGTGGCCCTATGAAGCGCGTGCAGTTTTCCTCGCCTTTTCTGCCCTATCTCTTTATCGCGCCGCAGATGGCGATCATCTTCGTCTTCTTCTACTGGCCGTCCGTCCAGGCGATCCAGTCGTCCTTCTATCTGGAAGACCCTTTCGGTTTCGGCGCGACCTTCGTTGGCCTCTCGAACTATTCCGATGCGCTGGGCTCCGTTCAGTATCAGTCGATCGCCCGCTTCACGGTGGTCTTCACGGCGCTCGTCACCTTCCTGTCGCTCGGCATCGGCATGCTGCTTGCCGTCAAGGCAGATGCGGTGCTGAAGGGCAGTTCCACCTACAAGACGCTGCTGATCTGGGTCTATGCCATCGCCCCGCCGGTCGCCGGCCTGATGGGCATGATGTTCTTCGACCAGCATATCGGTCCGCTGGTGAAATTCGCCGCGCTGTTCGGCTGGAACATGAAGGTGGGCCTCAACTACAACGACACCGCTTTTGCGATGATCGTCGTCTCGGTGTGGAAGCAGATCCCCTATAATTTCATCTTCATCCTCTCGGGCCTGCAGAGCATTCCCGTCTCGGTGCGCGAAGCCGCGGCCATCGATTGCCGGTCGGGCTTCCGCCGCTTCTGGACGATGACGCTGCCGCTGCTCGCGCCCACCGCCTTCTTCCTCCTCATCATCAACATGACCTACGCGCTGTTCGACACGTTCGGCGTCATCGACGTGATGGTGAAGGACAAGGCCGCCAACAACCCGATCACGCTGGTCTACAAGGTCTATATGGACGGTTTCCGCGGCAACGACCTCGGCGGCTCCTCGGCCCAGTCCGTCATCCTGATGATCGTCGTCTTCGTGCTCACCATCTTCCAGTTCCGCTTCATCGAGCGGCGCGTGCACTACAATTGAGAGGGCGAGACCCATGAACCGCATTCGCCTTTTCGATCATCTCGTGCTCATGCTCGGCGTCTTCATCATGGTGGCGCCCGTCGTGGTCGCCTTCATGACCTCGACGCACGAGGCCGCCGACATCCATCGCAACGGCCTGTCGCTCACCTGGGGTGGCCATCTCACCGAGACCTACGACAAGGTGCTGACCCGCAAGGGCGGCTTCACCGGCGAGATCACCGGTGCGCGCATGATCTGGAATTCGCTGATCCTCGGCGTCGGCTTCGCCGCCGGCAAGATCGTGCTGTCGATGCTCGCTGCCTATGCCATCGTCTATTTCCGCTTCAAGCTCGGCACGCTGTTCTTCTGGATGATCTTCACCACGCTGCTCCTGCCGCTCGAGGTGCGCATCGTTCCCTCCTACGAGGTGATGAACAAGCTTTCGCTCACCAACACCTATACCGGCCTCATCGTGCCGCTTCTGGCGTCCGCCACCGGCACCTTCTTCTTCCGCCAGTTCTTCAAGTCCGTGCCGGAGGAACTTTTGGAAGCCGCCCGCATCGACGGGGCGGGGCCGTTCAAGTTCTTCATCGACGTGCTGGTGCCGCTCTCGCGCACCATGATCGCGGCGATCTTCATCATCATGTTCGTCTATGGCTGGAACCAGTATCTCTGGCCGACGCTGATGACGACCGACGAGCGCTTCTTCACGCTTGTGCGCGGCATCAAGCAGATCCTGCTCGTCTGGGTCGGCTCCAATATTCCCGATTACAACGAAGCCTTTGCACTGGCGATCCTCGCCATGCTGCCGCCTGTCATGATCGTGCTGATCTTCCAGCGGTGGTTCATCAAGGGCCTCACCGAAAGTGACAAATAAGGAGACAGTCCGATGGCATCGATCGGCATTCGTGACGTATCCAAGATCTACAATGGCGGCGTGACCGCGGTCAGCGCCGTCAACATCGATATCGCCGATGGCGAGTTCATCGTGCTCGTCGGCCCATCCGGCTGCGGAAAGTCGACGCTGCTGCGCATGGTCGCCGGGCTGGAGACGATCAGCGAAGGTCAGGTGACGATCGGCGGCCGCACAGTCAACGATGTCGATCCCGCCGACCGCGACATCGCCATGGTCTTCCAGAACTATGCGCTCTATCCGCATATGACGGTCTATGAAAACCTCGCCTACGGCCTGAAGAATCGCCGCACGCCGAAATCCGAGATCGATGCGCGCGTGGCGGAAGCTGCCCGCATGCTCGAACTCCAGCCCTATCTGGAGCGCAAGCCGCGCGCGCTCTCCGGCGGCCAGCGCCAGCGCGTCGCCATGGGCCGCGCCATCGTGCGCAAGCCCTCGGCCTTCCTGTTCGACGAGCCGCTGTCCAACCTCGATGCGAAGCTGCGTGTCTCCATGCGCGGCGAGATCAAACGCCTGCAGCGCCGCGTCGGCACGACCTCGATCTATGTCACCCACGACCAGCTGGAAGCCATGACGCTCGCCGACCGGCTCGTCGTGCTCTCCGGCGGCCGGATCGAGCAGATCGGCCGTCCGCTCGATGTCTACCATCGTCCGGCAACGACCTTCGTCGCGAGCTTCATCGGCTCGCCGGCCATGAACCTCGTCAGCGGCGAGCTGCATGGCAGCAAGCTGGCGCTTGGCCCCGCCCTGATCGATCTCGGCGCCACGGTGCCGACGCAGGGCGCCGTCACGGTCGGTCTGCGCGCAGAGGATCTGCGCCTTCACGAAGGCACCAAGGGAAGCCTGCCGTTCCGCATCGACTATGTCGAGGAACTCGGATCACAGCGCCTGGTGCACGGCATGGTCGGCGATCAGGCCATGGTCGCAGCCCTCTCGTCCGAAATCCCGCTGCCCGAAACAGCGTCGCTCTCGATTGCCCCGTCACGGCTGCATTTCTTCGACACGGCCAGCGGACGGCGCATCGACTGGTCGGGCGAGGCTGTTGGGCAGGGTGCCGTGGCTACTGTTCCGGAGGCCGTCGCATGATGATCCGCACCACCGTCGACCGGCTCGCCGCACCAAGCCGGGAGGATCGCACCGCGATCGCCACGCTGGAAAAATCCATCGCCGCCCATGATGGCCGCATGGCCGAACTCGCCTGCATGAATGCGGTGGAGACGGGTGGTCGCGCCGAACGCGCCGAGCCGCTGCCGTTTCCCTTCACCGTGGCTGCCTGGAACCTCGAACGATGCCTCTTCCCCAAGCAGAGCGCCGAGCATCTGGGAATGACCGGCGCCGAGATCGTGCTGCTCTCCGAAATGGACGACGGCATGGCCCGTACGCGCCAGACAAACACCACCGCCGAACTCGCCGATGAACTCGGCATGGCCTATCTCTACGGCGTCGAGTTCATCGAACTTGGCCTCGGCTCCGAAACGGAGCTGGAATTCTGCAAGGACGATTTCAACAGCCGCGGCCTGCACGGCAACGGCCTCCTCTCCACCGTGCCGCTGCACCAGCCCTTCCTGCTGCGCCTTGAAGGCGAGCGCCTGTGGTTCATGGGCGCGGTCGATCAGCCGCGGCTTGGCGAGCGCATGGCGATCGGTGCCGTGGTCAACACCGAATCCGGTCCGCTCGTGCTCGTTTCCACCCATCTGGAAAGTGCCACGACGGCCGTCTGGCGCGAGCGGCAGGTGGTCGGCCTGATCGATGCTCTCGACGCCGCCTTCCCCGGCCTGCCGGTGCTCATCGGCGGCGATCTCAACACCGGCAACCATGCAGACGGCGATTTCGAGGCCGAGGGCCTTTTCGCCCGTGCTGCCGAGCGTGGCTTCACCCGTCACGGCGGCCCGCTCGATGTGATGACGACGCGCCCCAGCCTCATCACCCGCTGGCCGGAACGCGCCATGAAGCTCGACTGGTTCCTGTCGCGCGGTCTGGCCGTCTCGCAGACGACCATCGTTTCGTCGCTCTCTCCCGCCGGCCGCCCGCTCTCCGACCATGACCTCATCACCTGCCGGATTGATGGTTTCGCCTGAAATATGACCGATGCATAAAATGCAATCGATTGTTTGAACGGCGCCGTTACCGGTTTTGCGTAAGGCTTCCTCCTGGATTGTAAGGGGGATGAAATGGTCCTGAAACTGATGCTCGTCACCATGGTCGGCGCCGCCATGCGCTCGCGCGCCGTCGAGGAAAAAGCGCCGCGACCGCTTATCGCTGCCGCGCTCGACGATCTCGAAATGGCACCGAAGCCGATCGAGCCCTCCTGGGTTCTCGCCGGCAACCCGCAGGCCCGCCTCTCGCTGCATTCGCGTGCCTATGACGACCAGGCGACGACGGCGATCTGGGATTGCACGGCCGGCACCTTCCGCTGGTATTTCGGCTGGGATGAGACGGTGATGATCCTCGAAGGCGAGGTCCATATCACCGCCGAGGACGGCAGCCAGCGCACGCTGAAAGCCGGCGACATCGCCTATTTCCCCGGCAAGAGCTGGGCGACCTGGCACATCGATACCTATGTGCGCAAGATCGCCTTCTGCCGCAAGGAATTCCCGACGCCGATCAATCTTGCGCTGAAGCTGCGCGATCGCCTGCGCGGTGGCCAATCTTCCGGCGGCCTGGCGGCCTGACATTTTCCGGACGGCGAATTCTTGACGGGCGTCGCGCGAAGAGCGCGGCGCCCGTTGTCTTCACGCCTGCGACATCCTAAATGTGTCGGGCATTCCTGAGGGGACTTTCATGGCTAAGATCAAGAACGTCGCGGTCCAGATGGATCACGTCTCGACCATCAACATCGCGGGCGATTCCACCTTCGCCATGAGCCTCGAGGCGCAAAGCCGCGGCTACAAGCTCTTCCACTATACGCCGGATCGGCTCAGCCTGCGCGACGGCACGGTCTATGCGAGCGTCGAGCCGATGGAGCTGCGCGACATCAAGGGCGACCACTACACGCTGGGCGCGCCCGAGCGCGTCGATCTCTCGACGATGGACGTGGTGCTGCTGCGCCAGGATCCGCCCTTCGACATGTCCTACATCACCTCCACGCATCTCCTGGAGCGCATCCACCCGAAGACGCTCGTCGTCAACGATCCGGCCTGGGTGCGCAATTCGCCGGAAAAGATCTTCGTCACCGAATTCGCCGATCTGATGCCGAAGACGCTGATCACGCGCGACCCCGCCGAAATCCGCCGCTTCCGCGACGAGATGGGCGACATGATCCTGAAGCCGCTCTACGGCAATGGCGGCGCCGGCGTCTTCCATTCCACCAAGGACGACCGCAACCTCTCCTCGCTTCTGGAAATGTTCGGCCAGATGTTCCGCGAGCCCTTCATCGCCCAGCAATATCTGCCTGACGTCCGCAAGGGCGACAAACGCATCCTGCTCGTCGATGGTGACCCGGTCGGCGCCATCAACCGCGTGCCGGCCGAGCACGATGCCCGTTCCAACATGCATGCCGGCGGCCGCCCGGAGCCGACGGAGCTGACGGCACGCGAGAAGGAAATCTGCGCCCGTATCGGCCCCGCCTTGCGCGAGCGCGGCTTCCTGCTCGTCGGCATCGACGTCATCGGCGACTACATGACCGAGATCAACGTGACCTCACCGACCGGCCTGCGCGAGGTGAAGAAATTCGGCGGCGCCGATATCGCAGCCCTCCTGTGGGATGCGATCGAACGCAAGCGCTGAGCCGCCGCTCTTCCGGGCCGGTTGCCGGCTTTCCGGGGCGTTCCGTTCGCGAACGTCCCGGCTTCGTTCCGCAAATGCAACCGACCACAACCGGCGCGCGGAAAATCTCGCTACAAGTTCTATAATTGTTCTTGTTTCATTCCGTCTTTCATGCCAGATTTGCGGCTGCAACCCAGGGGCGGGTTGATGAGCCGTTTTCGGCATAAAAGTGTTGCGGTGTGCTTCATGGCACGCTGCCGCAAGGCGGGTGAGGCAGTCATGGTGGCACGGGTCGGTACGATTGCGTTTCAGGGCATCGAGGGCGTACCTGTCGATGTGCAGGTCATGGTGGCGCCCGGCAAGATGGGCATGCAGATCGTCGGCCTGGCGGACAAGGCGGTGGCTGAAAGCCGCGAGCGGGTGCAGGCCGCCCTCCATGCCTCCGGCCTCTCGTTGCCGCCCAAGCGCGTGACGGTCAATCTCGCGCCCGCCGATCTGCCGAAGGAAGGCAGTCACTACGATCTCGCCATCGCGCTCGGCCTCATGATGGCGCTCGGTGCGGTGCCGGGCGATGCGCTGGAGGATTTCCTCGTCATCGGCGAGCTCAATCTCGACGGGACGATCGCCCCCGTCGCCGGCGCGCTTCCCGCGGCCATGGGTGCCAATGCGCTCGGCAAGGGCCTCATCTGCCCAGCGGAAAATGGCGCGGAAGCGGCCTGGGCCGGTGGCGGGCTCGATATTCTTGCCCCGCGCAGCCTGATTGCGCTCGCCAATCATTTCAAAGGGACACAGGTTCTTGCCCGCCCTGTACCGGCGATCCGCGCTGCTCCCGGCGATCTGCCCGATCTCGCCGATATTCGCGGACAGGAAAGCGCCAAGCGCGCGCTGGAAGTGGCGGCTGCCGGCAGCCACAATCTTCTGATGGTCGGCCCGCCCGGCTCGGGAAAATCCATGCTCGCCGCACGCCTCGCCGCCATCCTGCCGCCGCTCGCCCCGGCGGAGCTGCTCGAAGTGTCGATGATCCATTCGATTGCCGGCCAGCTTTCCGGCGGACGCCTGTCGGATCGCCGCCCGTTCCGCACGCCGCACCATTCCGCCACCATGGCAGCGCTGGTGGGCGGCGGCCCGCGGGCGCGACCCGGCGAGGTCTCGCTTGCCCACAATGGCGTGCTGTTCCTTGACGAATTGCCCGAATTCACGCCGCAGGCGCTGGATGCGCTGCGCCAGCCGCTCGAAACCGGCGAATGCATCATCGCGCGTGCCAACCATCGCGTCAGCTATCCCGCCGCCGTCCAGCTCGTCGCGGCCATGAATCCGTGCCGCTGCGGCATGGCGGGCGAGCCGGGGCGAAGCTGCGCCCGCGGTCCGCGCTGCATGAGCGATTACCAGGCCCGCGTCTCCGGCCCGCTGATGGATCGCATCGATATCCGCATCGACGTGCCCGCCGTGTCCGCGACGGACCTTATCCGCCCGATGGCCGGAGAGCCGAGTGCCGTTGTGGCGAAGCGCGTCGCCCGCGCCCGCGCCCTGCAGGCCGATCGTTTTGCCCGCCTCGGCATGGCCACGGTGACGAGCAATGCGCGCGCCTCGACCGCGCTGGTGGAGAAGGTGGCCGAGCCCGACCCTGCCGGTCTCCAGCTGCTGCGCGATGCGGCGGAGAAGATGCGCTTTTCCGCCCGCGGCTATCACCGCGTCCTCAAGGTCGCCCGCACGCTTGCCGATCTCGACGAAGCCGCGATCGTCGGCCGTATCCATCTGGCGGAGGCGATTTCCTACCGGATTGCCGGAGAGCGGCTCGTCACGGCCTGATTGTTGAGGTTGTCGCTGGATACCGGGTGCCAGGGACATGCCGCATGGGCGGGCCATGCGGCAAATTTCTCCTAGAGCATTTCCAGCCGAAGCGAGCTCGCTTCGGCGTCGGATAATGCGGTAAAAACATAACTCTAGAGCATTTTCGGCAGGCCCGAACTTGCCGGGCAGTTAGCTGGCGAGCCCTTCGAAAAGCGCGGTCGAGAGATAGCGCTCGGCGAAGGACGGGATGATGACGACGATCGTCTTGCCGGCATTTTCCGGGCGGCTTCCGACCTTCGCCGCGGCGGCGAGGGCTGCACCGGAGGAAATGCCGACCGGTACGCCTTCGAGCCGTGCCACGAGACGGGCATTGGCGAAGGCCTCGTCATTGCTGACGGTCACGACCTCGTCATAGATGTCCTTGTCGAGGATGGCGGGGGCGAAGCCGGCGCCGATGCCCTGGATCTTGTGCGGGCCGGGATTGCCACCCGAGAGCACGGGGCTGTCGGTGGGCTCCACCGCGATGACCTGAAAGCCGGGTTTGCGCGCCTTCAGCACCTGGCCCACGCCGGTGATCGTACCGCCCGTGCCGATGCCGGAGACGAGGATATCGACTGCACCATCGGTGTCGTTCCAGATTTCCTCGGCCGTCGTCTTGCGGTGGATTTCCGGATTGGCCGGGTTTTCGAATTGCTGGGGAATGACGGCGCCGGGAATGGTGCTGGCCAGTTCCTCGGCCATGGCGATGGCGCCCTTCATGCCCTTCGGCCCTTCGGTCAGCACCAGCTCGGCGCCGAGCAGGGCGAGCATCTTGCGCCGCTCGATCGACATGGTCTCCGGCATGGTGAGGATGAGGCGGTAACCCTTGGCGGCGGCGGCGAAGGCGAGCGCGATGCCGGTATTGCCGGAGGTCGGCTCGACCAGCGTCGATTTACCGGGCGTGATCTTGCCGTCGGCCTCCAGCGCTTCGATCATCGCCACGCCGATGCGATCCTTCACCGAGGCGATCGGATTGAAGAATTCGAGCTTGGCCAGGAGGTTGGCGACGACGCCCTTTTCCTTGGCAAACTTGTCGAGACGCACGATCGGCGTATCGCCGATGGTCTCGGTGATAGAGGCGTAGATACGGCCGCGGCCGGGCTTGCGGGGTTCGCTCATCGGGGTCTCCTCGTTATTATCGGAGAGAAGATAGGAGGGAACGCGCCGCGAGACGAGTCCGGATTTCGCGGGAAACCGGTTTCAAACGGAATAATCGGATTGCCGATAGGCCAAAGTCCAGAACATGTCCGGTTCAAATCGAACCGGACATGTTCTGAGTTCTTTTGTTTTCGTTGCCTTCTCGGGAAAACCGGTTCCCACTTTCGCTGCCAACTCTCAGAAATCGTCACGCCGCACGGGTGGCGATATAGGCTGCGGTCCCCGCAAGAATGCCGGCGGCGACACGGTTCAGCCGCTGCAAGGCCTTAGGCTGCTTGAGCAGGATACGGGCGCGCGAGGCGAGCGCGATATAAGGCACGACCACGACGAGCAGCACCACGAAAGTCGCAGCGAGCAGCATGCCGTAGTCCTTGAGGCCGATCGCATTGAGATCGACCAGCGTCGGCACGAGCGCGACATAGAACAGCATGGTCTTGGGATTGCCGAGCGTCACGAACAGGCCCGACAGAAAGGACATGGTGATGCTGGTGGAGCGCTGCTCCTCGATATTCTGCGGCAGCAGGCCGCCGGTCCAGAGCTTCCAGGCGATGTAGCCGAGATAGAGCGCCCCGGCGATCTTGATCACCATGAAGGCCGTGGTGAAGGTCTGCGCGATGAAGGCAAGGCCGAGAATGACAGCCGTCAGATAGACCATGTCGCCGAGGATCAGCCCAAGCCCCATGAAGAAGGTCGGACGGAAGCCGGAGCCGAGCGCGCGGGCGACGATCGCCGTGATACCGGGACCGGGAATGATGGCGGCGATGAACAAGGCACCGCTATAGGCGAGCAGGACGGCGAGGGTCATGGGAAGCTCCTTGGGTGCCTCCTTTTACGCCCGGTGGCATTTTCCGGCAATGGGGCCGCCTTGCCCGTGTGAGCGGTCGGACAAAAGCACTCTTGTCACCGGGACAAGTGCGGTCCTTGCAGCGGCAGGGGGCGAGGCGTACTCCTTCTCGTCCATCCAGGGGAGATGATCCGTGCCCGACTTGACCAGCCTTGCCGCCTTTGCCCTCATCGCGCTCGGCATGGTGCTGACGCCGGGGCCGAACATGCTCTATCTCGTCTCCCGCTCGATCTGCCAGGGACCGACGGCGGGGCTCATCTCGCTCGGCGGCGTGGCGCTCGGTTTCGTGTTCTATCTGTTCGCCGCCGCACTCGGCATCACCGCGCTCCTGATGGCGGTGCCCTATGCCTATGACGCGCTGCGTTTTGCCGGCGCGCTCTATCTCGCCTGGCTGGCCTGGCAGGCGCTGCGGCCCGGCGGGCGTTCACCCTTCGCGGTGAAGACCTTGCCGCGCGATGGCAATCGCAAACTCTTCCCCATGGGGCTTTTGACCAATCTCTTGAACCCCAAAGTGGCCGTGCTCTATCTCTCGCTGCTGCCGCAGTTCATCGATCCGGCAAGGGGGCATGTCTTCCTGCAGGCGCTGGTGCTCGGCGGCACGCAGATCGTCATCGCCGTCAGCATCAACGGGCTGATCGCTGTTTCCGCCGGCTCCGTGGCTGCCCTTCTCGCCACCCGCCCGCGCTGGGCGCTGGTGCAGCGCTGGCTGATGGGAACGATGCTGGCGGGGCTGGCGCTGCGCATGGCGACGGATGCGGGACGCTGATCAGAATTCTGCCATTGGCGGCAGCGCGAAGGGTTTTTCCGGCCGCAGGCCTTCCGCGCCGCGCAGCATGAGCACCATGTCGCTCTCGTCGGCGATAGCCTCGCCGTTCCAATCGAGATGATCGGGCGCGAAATGCACGCGGACTTTTGGTGGCGTGATCCGCAGGCTTGCGATGACATCGGCGAGGGCAGGGATTTGCGCGCCGGCCACGTCGAACAGCTCGAAGGTTCCATCTTCGCCCTGTTGCCAGGCGATGACGGCGCCGTCCTCTTCCAGGAAATCGAGCTGGAGATCCGGCATCAGCGCGGCGTTGAACAGGAACATCTCGATCTGCCGCAAGGGCGCGAAGCTGTCGGAAACCGGTCGGCGGGCGTTCAATAGCCGGCGAAGGAATGTCACATCCGCGTCACTGGCCATATCGAGGCGTCGTATCGCGCCAGCACGGCCGCCTGTTGGTGCCGGGCCGATGAAACGATGCTGCGCCAGCGACCGGAAGCCGTAACGCTCGTAGAGTGCGGGCTTGTCGGTCAGCAGCACCACGGCTTCAAAACCCTCACTGTCGCAATAGTCGAGCGCGGATTCCATGACGGATCGGAACAGGCCGCGCCCGCGAAAATCCGGTCGCACCGCGCCCGATTGCAGCCCTGCGGCGCGTGTGAAAAGACCGTTGATGACGAGCGGCATCGAGAAGGCGCTGATATTGGCGATGCAGGTGCCAGATGCGTCGAACCAGGCGAAGGGCACGCCGGTCGGGTCCGGCCCGCCGAGGCGATCGAGGATCGTCACGTCGATGCCGAAT
>CBFGOD010000110.1:0-11176 GCA_965650295.1 uncultured Shinella sp.
TGCGGCGGCAGCAAGGGTCTTCAACCAGTTCATCGTGGGACTCCGTTTCTGGCTCGTGTTCGATGGCGGATCAATCGCAGAAATTCGTGCAAAACGGTTGGCAGAAAACTGCGAATAATTTGGGCAAAGGGAAATATTCTTCTCACTCGTCCGGTCTTCGCTGCGCTTAAGGCCGTGTTTTTCCTGCTTTTTGCGGGCTTCGCGCAGGTTGCAGACGCACGGTGCAATTCCTGTTTTTAGGGTCTTGCCAACAGACAAAACAGCGACAATTGATTGTGCACCCAAAAAACAACAACGGGGAAGGACAACAAAATGGCAAACAAAATGATCGGTTTTCGTGCAGCACTTCTGGCTGGTGCTATCCTCATCGGCGCAAGCCCGGCACTCGCCGAAGCGGTGCTCCATCGCGGCAATGCCGGCGAGCCGCAGACGCTCGACCAGGCGCACACCTCCATCAATATCGAGGAATTCATCCTCAAGGATCTCTATGAAGGCCTGACGATCTATGACGCCGCCGGCAAGATCGTGCCCGGTGCGGCCGAAAGCTGGACCGTCTCCGATGACGGCACGGTCTACACGTTCAAGCTGCGCGACAACGCGAAGTGGTCGGATGGCTCGCCGGTAACGGCGGAAGACTTCGCCTTCTCGTTCACCCGCGTCGAAGACCCGAAGACGGCAGCCGGCTACGCTAACATCCTCTACCCGATCAAGAATGCCGAAAAGGTCAACAAGGGCGAGCTCGGCCTCGACCAGCTCGGCGTGAAGGCGGTGGACGCCAAGACCGTGGAAATCACGCTGGAGCGCCCGACACCCTTCTTCCTCGAACTCCTGGCGCACCAGACGGCGCTGCCCGTCTCCAAGGCGAGCGTCGAGAAGAACGGCGCCGACTTCGTCAAGCCGGGCACGATGGTGTCGAACGGCGCCTTCAAGCTGGTCAGCCACGTTCCGAACGACAACCTCGTCGTCGAAAAGAATGCCGAGTATTGGGATGCGGCCAACGTCAAGCTCGACAAGGTGGTCTTCTATCCGATCGACGACCAGGCCGCATCCGTGCGCCGCTTCGAGGCCAAGGAAATGGACCTCGTCTACAATTTCTCCGCCGACCAGATCGAGCGCCTGAAGAAGAGCTATGGCGACGAGGTGCATGTCTCGCCGACGCTCGCCACCTACTACTACGCCTTCGACACCCGCCAGGAGCCCTATAGCGACGTGCGTGTGCGCCGCGCGCTCTCCATGGCCGTCGATCGCGACTTCCTGGCCAAGGAAATCTATTCCGGTTCGCAGCTGCCGGCCTATTCCATGGTGCCTCCGGGCATCCAGGGCTACACGCCGGCGACCGCCGATTTCGGCACCATGTCGCAGCTCGACCGTGAGGACGAGGCGCTGAAGCTGATGAAGGAAGCGGGCTACGGCGAAGGCGGCAAGCCGCTGAAGATCGAGATCCGCTACAACACCAACCCGAACCACGAGCGCGTGGCGACCGCCGTGGCCGACATGTGGAAGAACACCTTCGGCGCAGACGTCTCCATGGTGAACCTCGACGTGTCCTCGCACTACGCCTACCTGCAGGAAGGCGGCAAGTTCAACGTGGCGCGCGCCGGCTGGGTCGCCGACTATGCGGATCCGGAAAACTTCCTTGGTCTCAGCGTCAGCACCAACAAGACCTTCAACTACGGCCAGTTCAACAATGCGGATTACGACGCCCTGATGAAGAAGTCGTATGAAGAGCGAGACCCGGCGGCCCGCGCCAAGGTCCTGCATGACGCCGAAGCGGTTCTCATGAAGGAACAGCCGATCGCGCCGTTCCTCACGCAGGCCGATCTGTGGCTTGTCTCCGGCAAGGTCCAGGGCTGGCAGGACAACGCCGCCAACCAGCACCTCAGCCGCTTCCTCAGCGTTTCCGAATGATCTAACGTAAATGCGCGACCCGGAAGGGTCGCGCACTGCGTATCTGGGGAGACCTGGTCATGCTTGCTTTCGTTCTGCGGCGCCTTGCCAGCGCCGTGCCGACGCTATTCATCGTCGTCACGATTTCCTTTTTCCTGATGCGCTTTGCGCCCGGCGGTCCGTTCAATCTCGAACGACCGTTGCCGCCCGCCACGATGGAAAACCTGATGCGGGCCTACCAGCTCGATCAGCCGCTCTGGCGCCAATACCTCACCTATATGAGCAACGCTCTGACCGGCGATTTCGGTCCGAGCTACATCTACAAGGACAACAGCGTTGCCGAGCTGATCGGCAAGGGCCTGCCCTATTCGATGGAGCTCGGCTTCTACGCGCTGCTGCTCGCGCTCGTCGGCGGCGTCATCGTCGGCACGATCGCGGCGCTGAGGCAGAACAGCGCGCTCGATTTCGCGGTCATGTCGGTCGCGACCGTCGGCGTGACGGTGCCGAACTTCGTCGTCGGCCCGGTGCTGACGTTGATTTTCGCCATCACGCTCGCCTGGCTGCCGGCCGGCGGCTGGGGGGATGGTTCCCTGCGCTTCCTCGTCCTGCCGATGATCGCGCTCGCGCTGCCGCAGCTTGCCGTCTTCGCCCGCCTGACGCGCGGTTCGATGATCGAGGCCTTGCGCACCGACCATATCCGCACCGCGCGGGCCTACGGCCTGCCGGCGAAATCGGTGGTGGTGGTGCATGCCATGCGCGGCGCCATGCTGCCGGTCGTCTCCTATCTCGCACCCTGCGCCGCCGCACTCCTGACCGGCTCGGCGGTCGTCGAGACGATCTTCACCATTCCCGGCGTCGGGCGCTATTTCGTGCTCGGCGCGATCAACCGCGACTATACGCTCGTCATGGGCACGGTCGTGCTGATCGCCATCTTCGTCATCGTGTTCAACCTGGCTGTCGACATCCTCTATGGCCTGCTCGATCCGAGGGTTCGCCATGACTGATGTCCTCCTCTCCGCCGCACCCGAGGTGAAGGGCCGCAGCCTCTTCCAGCTCGCCGTCATGCGCTTCCGCCGCAACCGTCCGGCCATGGCCGGCGCCGTCATGCTGGTGCTGATCGCCTGCTTCTCGTTCTTCGGGCCGTTCTTCATCAGCCACAGCTACGATCAGGTCTTCTCTTCCTATGTCACGATCCCGCCGAGCCTCGAGCCGCGGCCGGGCGAGGACACGCTGGAAGAGGCGATGAAGGGTGTGGCCACACGCGCGCGCGTCGAGCTGCAATCCTTCTCCGTCGAGGGGGAGGCCTTCACGGCCGTCATCACCGCCAAGGATCCGATCGATCCGCGCGCCACGCGCTATTTCGACCGGGCCAACGAGTTCGAAAAGACCGAGGTGACCGCGACCGAGGACGAGGGCCGCAAGCTCACGCTCAAAGGCGTCGTCGACCGGGAATATTTCCTGTTCGGCACGGATACCAACGGCCGCGACCTCATGGCGCGCGTTATGCTCGGTGGGCAGATTTCCATCGCCGTCGGCCTGCTCGCCAGCCTCGTCTCGCTCGGCATCGGCGTCACCTATGGAGCGATCTCCGGCTATATGGGCGGTCGCGTCGACAACGTCATGATGCGCTTCGTCGAAATCCTCTATTCGCTGCCCTTCGTCTTCCTCGTCGTGGTGCTCGTCGTGTTCTTCGGGCGCAGTTTCATTCTGATCTTCCTGGTCATCGGGGCGGTCGAATGGCTCGACATGGCCCGTATCGTGCGCGGACAGACGCTGTCCCTGAAACGGCGGGAATTCATCGGGGCTGCGGAGGCGCTCGGCCTGACGGACTGGCAGATCATCCGCCGGCACGTCATTCCCAACACGATCGGCCCGGTCGTCATCTTCGTCACCGTCATCGTGCCGAAGGTGATCCTGCTCGAAAGCTTCCTCTCCTTCCTCGGGCTCGGCGTTCAGGCGCCGCTGACGAGCTGGGGCTCGCTGATCGCCGAAGGTGCCAACAACATCCAGTCGGCGCCCTGGCTGCTCATCTTCCCCGCCATCTTCTTCGTCGTCACGCTCTTCTCGCTGAATTTCGTCGGCGATGGCTTGCGCGACGCGTTCGACCCGAAGGATCGCTGACATGGAAGAGACGAAAAAGACCATGGAACCGATCCTCGCCGTGCGCGGCCTGAAGGTCTCGTTCTCGACGCCGGATGGCGATGTGAACGCGGTGAAGGGCATCAGTCTCGATGTCCGCCCCGGCGAGACGATGGCGGTGGTGGGTGAATCCGGTTCCGGCAAGAGCCAGACCATGATGGGTATCATGGGCCTGCTCGCCAGCAACGGCACCGTGTCCGGCTCCGCGAAATACCGCGGGCAGGAAATGGTGGGCCTCCCCCCGAAAGCCTTGAACGAGATCCGCGGCGCGAAGATCACCATGATCTTCCAGGAGCCGATGACCTCGCTCGATCCGCTCTATCCCGTCGGCAAGCAGATCGCCGAGGTGATCGTGCATCACCGCGGCGGCTCGCAGAAGGAGGCGCGGCCGCGCGTTCTGGAACTGTTGAAGCTTGTCGGCATTCCCGACCCGGAGCGCCGCATCGGCAGCTATCCGCATGAAATGTCGGGCGGCCAGCGCCAGCGCGTCATGATCGCCATGGCGCTCGCCAACGAGCCGGATATCCTGATCGCCGACGAACCGACGACGGCGCTCGACGTGACCATCCAGGCACAGATCCTCAAGCTGCTGCGCGATCTGCAAAAGCGCTTCGACATGGCGATCGTGCTCATCACGCACGATCTCGGTATCGTCAGGCACTTCGCCGAACGGGTCGTCGTCATGCGTCATGGCGAGGTGGTGGAACAGGGCGCGACGGCCGAAATCTTCGCAAACCCGAAGGCGGACTATACGCGCATGCTGATCGAGGCCGAGCCGCATGGCCGCAAGGCCGCCCCGGCGGATGACGCCCCGATCATCCTCGAAGGCCGCAATGTCGTCGTGGATTACAAGATCGATGGCGGGTTCCTGAAGAAGCGCGCCAACACCTTCCGCGCCGTCGACAATGTCAGCATCAGCCTGCACGAGGGACAGACGATCGGCATCGTCGGTGAGTCCGGCTCGGGCAAGTCGACGCTTGGGCGGGCACTGTTGCGCCTCATCGCCAGCAAGGGCGCCTACCGTTTCGGCAAAACGGATATTTCCGACCTCGACCGGACCGGCATGCGACCGCTCCGGCGCAGCATGCAGGTGGTGTTCCAGGACCCCTACGGCTCGCTCTCGCCACGCCAGACGGTGGGCGAGATCATCACCGAAGGCCTCTATGTACACGAGCCGCAGCTCACGCGGGCCGAGCGCGACAAGCGGGCGATCGAGGCGCTGAAGGAGGTCGGGCTCGATCCCGCGGCGCGCAACCGGTATCCGCACGAGTTTTCGGGCGGCCAACGGCAGCGCATCGCGATTGCCCGCGCAATGATCCTCAAACCGCAGGCCGTCATTCTCGACGAGCCGACTTCGGCGCTCGACCGCTCCGTGCAGGGACAGGTGATCGAGCTCCTTCGCGATCTCCAGTCCCGCCACGGCTTGTCCTATGTCTTCATCAGCCATGACCTGTCGGTGGTGCGCGCCATGTCGGATTACGTCGTTGTGATGAAAGATGGCAGGATCGTCGAGGAGGGGCCGACGGATGCGATCTTCAACGCGCCGCAGGCGGACTATACCAGGACGCTGATCGGTGCGGCCTATAATGTCGGTCCCTGAGGCCGGGCTTTTTCGCTTCCCCTCTATCGCGAAAACGCCCTAATTGTATCGAGATATCCGCCCCGGAAACCGCATCCGCGCTTTCCGGGGTTTGTGCCTGGGAGACTGTATGTCCGCCGACCGTTTGCCGCATCTCGTGCTCTTCTCCGGAGGCACGGCCTGTCGCTCCACCAATCTGGCGCTTTGCGCCAAGCCAGTGCGGCTGACCCGCATCGTGCCCGCCTGGGACAGCGGCGGCAGTTCCAAGGTCATTCGCGAGAGTTTGGACGTGCTCGGCGTGGGCGATATCCGCCAGGCCCTGATGACCATGGCACATGGCGAGGGCCGGGCGGGCGATGTGGTGAAGGTCTGCAATGCGCGCCTCACCAGCAGCAGCGCCGAGGATGCCAACACGGAATTCGCGCTCTATGCTGAAGGCCGCCATTCTCTGCTGGAACGCATGGAGCCGGGCCTGCGGGGTGCAATCCTCAATTACCTGCGCACCTTCCGCGCGGCGATCGGCACGGATTTCGATTTCCGCAACGGCAGTATCGGCAATTTCATTCTCACCGGCGCGCATCTTGCCCATAACAGCGATATCAACACCGCTATCTTCGTCTTCCGAAAACTCTGCGATATTGCCGGCCATGTCTGGCCTTCGACAGCGGAAAGCAGCGTTGAGCTCTCCGCCGTCCTGAACGACGGCACGGAGGTTTCCGGACAGCACCGGGTAACCGCGCTCGGCGAAGAGCAGGGCAAGGCTGGCATTCGCGAGATTGCGCTATCTGCTCAAAAGGGCGCTTCCGTTGCTGCCAACGAGGCCGTGATCGAAAGCCTCGAAAGTGCCGATGTCGTGGTCTTCGGGCCGGGCAGTTTCTATACCAGCGTGCTGCCGCATCTGCTGGTCGAGGGTATCGTGCCGGCCATTGCGCGCAATGTGCACGCACGCCGCGTCTTCATCGGCAATATCCTGCAATGCCGCGAGACACGCGGTCTCGACGTCGCGCAGATGCTGCAGGCCGCAGCCGCTGTCTGGCGCGCGCGCGGCGGCGCGGACGTGCGGCCGTTTACCCACGTGCTCGCCAACCGCCAGTTGCTGCCCTTTGAAAAGACCGTCGGCGCTTTCGCCTATCTCGCGAACGGGGCACTGGAAGCGGCATGTGCGCGGCTTGGCGCGGAGGCTGTCATCGGGGAGTTCGAAGATCCCTGGCAGCGCGGCCAGCATGACGGCAATGCGGTTGCCGCTATCCTCAGCTCGCTTTTGCCGGCGTGATCCGCGCTCCCGGCATCCAGCTGCGCGCCTTGGCAAAGTCGAGGAATGCATCGGCCGCCATCGGCCGTGCCAGCGCATAACCCTGCAAGGTGTGGCAGCCGAGGCTGCGCAGCAGCGCGGCATGGTCCAGCGTCTCGACCCCCTCGGCAACGGTCTCGATATCGCGCACCTTGCCGATGTCGATGATCGAGCGGACGAGGCTCTGCTGCGATGTCGATTCCAGAAGAGGCTGTATGAGCCTGCGGTCGATCTTCAGGCGCTTGGGTGAAAGTTCCAGCAGGCTGACGATGGAGGCATGGCCGGTGCCGAAATCATCGATCTCGATCTCGATGCCGAGCGCCTTGATCTCCTCGATCGCCTGGCGCAAGCCATCGTCGGCTGTGTCGAAAGAAATCGATTCCAGCAGTTCGAAGGTCAGCGCGCCGGGGCGGATGTTCATCGCCTTCAGCTTGCCGATCAGGCCTTCGTCGCGCAGGCGCTGGCAGGAGACGTTGACGGAAACGCGCGGGATGGCGAGGCCCTGGCCTTCCCAGCGTATCGCCTGGAACAGCGCCTGATCGAGGATCGTCTCGTCGATGCGGGCGACGACATTGAGGGTTTCGGCGACCGGCAGGAAAACATCGGGCGCGATGAAGCCGCGCGTCGGATGCTCCCAGCGGGCGAGCGCCTCGACGCCGACGATCTCAAGCGTTTCCGCATCGAACTGCGGCTGGAAGAACGGGCGGAATTCGCCGCGTTCGAGGCCGCGCAGGATATCGTCGCTGAGACGCTTCACCTCGATAGTGCGCAGGCGCAGTTCGTCGTTGAAGGCCTCGACGCGGTTGCGGCCGCGACGCTTGGCCTCGTAGAGCGCGATATCGGCATTGACGAGAAGCTGCTCGGGAGATTCGTCCGCATCGTTGCGTGTCGCGATCCCGATGCTTGCGCCGATGCGACAGTCATGAGCTTCGATTGCCATCGGCTCGCTGATGGCGGTGATCAGCTGGGCGGAGAGGCCGATGAAATCGGCTTCTGCCGGATCGCGGCGCGAGAGCAGGACGAATTCGTCGCCGCCGATGCGGGCGATGAAGTCTTCCAGCGGGATATGGTCGCGCAACACGCCGGCGGCATGTTTCAACACCTCGTCGCCCGCGGCATGGCCGAGCGTGTCGTTGATGTCCTTGAAACGGTCGAGGTCGATATGGAGCAGCGTCAGGGAGCGGCCTTCGCCATTGCCAGAGAGTGCCAGTTGCTGGTCGAGGAAGCGGCGGTTCGGCAGGCGGGTCAGCGCGTCGTGCAGCGAATTGTGCTCCATGACGCGGCGTGCCTCTTCCAGCGCGCGGTTCTGTGCTTCGGCCGTCAGTTTCGCCTGAAGCAGTTCGGCCTGCAGCAGCGTGTCTTCCGTCACGTCCCAGTTGGCGCCGACGATGCGCTTGGCGCCGGACGAGGCGCGATAGGTCATGCCATGGGCGCGGATATAGCGGACACCGCCGTCGCGTCTGATGACGCGAAATTCGGTAAGGTAAGGTTTTTCGTCCGCAAGTGCTGTGGCGAAGACGTGCTCGGCTTCCGCGAGGTCATCTGGGTGGAGTGCCGTGCGCCAGTCGTCATAGCCGCAGATCGCCTGGTTTGGCGCCACGTTGTAAAGCGTGCGCATGCGCGCGTCCCAGGAGAGCGACCTGGTCTCGCTGTCATACTCCCAGACACCCACTTTAGACGCGTCGAGTGCGAGTTGCAGGCGCTGGGACACGGTTTCCAGACGGTCCTCGCGGTCTTGCAGGGTGAGGATATGCCGATGACGCTCGCTCATCAGATAGCCGACCCAGAACATCGGTGCGACGATGACGACAGCGAGAATTGCCAGACCGATGCGAAAGAGGCCGAGATCGGTGGACGGTTGCTGCCAGCCCTTTATCGGCGCGGCGGTCATGGTCCAGATTTCATGGCCGATATCGATGGTCATGACGACGGGATCGGCGTCGACCGTGTCGGGGGTGCTAAAGAACGACCGCGCCTCACCACCGTCATGCGGCTTGCTGGAGAGCGTGACCGCGATCGTGAGATCGTCGTTGAAACCGCTGCTGACCAGGAGTTTGTCGAGGCTGATGACGGCGGAAGCGATGCCGAAGAACGCGTTGTCCCTGCCGGTATGGATGGGATAACGCGCAATCACGCCGCGCCCGCCCTGCACGAGATCGACCGGTCCGGTCACGATCAGCCGGTCCTTCTCCTTCACCTGAAGTGCGGCGGCGCGCTGCCGCTCGTTCTTGCGATAATCGAGGCCGAGGCTGCGTTCGTTGCCTTTCAGCGGATAGACACGGTTGACGACGAAATCCGGTGCGATGGCAAGGCTGCGCAGCTGGTTTTCCTCGCGGAAGATGCGGCCCGCAAGATCGTCGAAATGCTCCGGCGACATGTCCGGTTCCGTCGAGAGGGTCGCCACAAGGCCTTGAACGAGCTTGATATTGCCGAAAATATTGCCCTCGAGGCGGGAGCGCAGCAGGCCGAGCTGTTCGGTCGTGGAGGAGCGCAGATATTCCTCCTCCAGGCTCCGCCTCTGGGCATCGGCGAGCAGGACGGCGATGAAGACCGCGAATGCGACGACGATGGCGGGGATGTAATATCCAAGCCCTCGAAAGGAAAATTGCGCATTGCGGTCGTTCATTTCGACTAGTTTTTCTCCGTGCGTTCACGCCGCCCGCAGGCGCGCCCTGGACGTTATATGAACGATGGCAGATGTAGCTTAATATTTGCTGACGAGCCGATGGCCGGTTCTGGACGGTTCGGGGAGCGCTTTGCGCCGGCTCTTTTCGTTATCGTCCGTTCGCGCTAGAGCAATTCCAGCAAAAGTGAGCAGCGGTTTTGCGCCGGGAATTGCGTAGGAAACAAAGAGATAGAGCGTTTTCGCTGTTCGAGGAAAAGCGGGAATGCTCTCGTCCTCGGCGCAACCGAAGCGGAAGGGGGCAGATTTGCCGTCGCAACAGGACAGGGCGGAAAGCGTGTTCGGCGCGCTGATCCGCGGGATTATCGAGGAGAGCCCGCTGAAGGCGGCCGGTTTCATCGTCACCATCTATGGCGACGTGGTGGAGCCGCGCGGCGGCGTGGTCTGGACCGGCAATCTCGTGGAAACCTGTGCTCAGGTCGGCATCAGCGAGACGTTGGTGCGCACTGCGGTCTCCCGCCTCGTCGCGGCTGGCCAGCTTTCGGGTGAGCGCGAAGGGCGCCGCAGCTTCTACCGTCTCGCGGCACCCGCCCGTGCGGACTTTGCTGCTGCCGCCCGGCTGCTTTTTGGCCCACCCGAGATGGCGGACTGGCATTTCGTGCAGCTCACCGGTGATGCGCCCGACGAGGCGATGCAGATGCTCGAGCGGGCCGGCCATGCCCGGCTCGGCCCTCGTCTCGCCGTCGGCGCGCGCGCCATGCCGGCTCTGAAGCAGCCGGCGGTGGTTTTCCGGGCAGAGGTGGTGAGCGGTGAAGGCGATCTCGGTGCCTTTGCGGCCGATCACTGGAACCTTGCGCACCATGCCGAGGCCTATCGCGGTTTCATCGGCCGGTTCCAAGGCCTCATGGCGCTGCTGGCGAACGGTGCCCGACTGGGTGCTGCCGAAAGTCTCGTTGCTCGACTGGTGCTTGTGCATCAGTTCCGCCTCGTCGTTCTGCGCGATCCGCGGCTGCCACAGGCGGCGTTGCCGGTCGATTGGCCCGGCGAAGAGGCAAACCGTCTTTTCGCCGACCTGTATCTTCGCCTGTCGCCGGAAGCCGACCGGCATGTCGGGCGTCATTTCGTGACGGCGGATGGCGCTTTGCCGGAGGCAAGCGAGGCCATTTCGCGTCGGCTTTCGCTGCTGCGCGGTTCCGAATAGCGACAATTTTCCCGAAAAGCCTATGTTTGTGCTAGTATCAAGGTGCCGGATTAATATGTCACAAAAAACTCTGAAATTTACATTGAAGTGTGACGCATTGAATGATAATTAGATAACCGTTCGGTCGGTCAATCTTTCGAGGAGAGGGAAGACGATCTGGATGCCAGGGAGGAAGCCGCGTGTCCGAAGCCTTTATCTGCGATGCTGTCCGCACACCCATCGGCCGCTATGGCGGGCTGTTGTCGTCGGTGCGTGCCGATGATCTCGCCGCCCTGCCGCTTGCCGGCCTGATGGCGCGTAACCCGCAAGTCGACTGGTCGAAGGTGGATGACCTCATCTATGGCTGCGCCAATCAGGCCGGGGAGGATAATCGCAATGTCGGCCGCATGGCCGTGCTGCTGTCCGGGCTTCCCGTTTCCATTCCCGCCACCACCGTCAACCGTCTCTGTGGATCCG
>CBFGOD010000111.1:0-11162 GCA_965650295.1 uncultured Shinella sp.
CACGGCAATTCCGGCGGCCCGCTTGTCGGGATCGACGGCAAGGTGGTCGGCATCAACACGGCGATCTATTCGCCGAACGGCGGCAGCGTCGGCGTCGGTTTCGCCATCCCGTCCGATCAGGCGCAGAATGTCGTCGCCAGGCTGATGAAGGACGGCTCGATCGAGCACGGCTTCATCGGCGTGCAGATCCAGCCGGTGACCGCTGATGTCGCCGATGCGATCGGCCTTGCCAAGCCGGCCGGCGCGCTGGTGGCGCGGGTCGATGACGGCACGCCCGCCGCCAAGGCGGGTATCCGCTCAGGTGACGTCGTCACGGCGCTCGGCGGCAAGGAGGTAACCTCGCCGCGCGATCTCTCGCGCATGGTCGCCGATCTCTCGCCCGGTGAAAAGCAAGGCCTGACAGTCTGGCGCGACGGTGCCGACAAGGACCTGACGATCACCATCGGTGCGAATGACGATGGCAGGGGGCAGGTTCTCGCCGATGCCGGCGGTAAATCGGGCGAAGCCGGGCAGCGCGTGCCGACCATCGGCGTCAAGCTCGGCGACCTGACGGCGGACATGCGCCAGTCGCTCGGCCTGCCGAAGGGTGAAAACGGCGCCGTCATCGAGGGTGTCAATCCGGACAGACCGGCTGCCGACGCCGGCCTGCAACCCGGCGATGTCATCCTTTCCGTGAATCAGAAGCCGGTAAACTCGGCGCGTGAGGCGAAGAGTGCCGTGGCCGAAGCCGGCAAGGCCGGACGCAAGGCCGTGCTGTTGCTGGTCCAGCGTCAGGACGAGCAGACCTTCGTCACGGTGCCCTTCTCGCTCGGCTAATCGCCTGAGATCACGATACGACACCGTCCGGTTTCCACCGGGCGGTGTTCGTGTGTTCAGTCCCTGGAGCCGGCCGGATCGAGCACGTCCGTCATCGTATAGGCGCCCGGTGGCTTGCCGGCGATCCAGCGAGCGGCGGCCAGCGCGCCGCGGGCGAACATGCCGCGTCCCAGGGCGGAATGGGAGATCGTGATCACCTCCTCCTCGGCAGCGAAGATCACGCTGTGCTCTCCCACAATGCCGCCGCCGCGGACCACCGAGAAGCCGATCTCGCCCTCCGGCCGCAGGCCCGTCATTCCGTCGCGACCGCGCCGTTCCACGCTCTCAAGGCAAACCGCACGTCCCTGCGCCGCCGCCTCGCCGAGCATGAGCGCGGTTCCCGAGGGGGCATCGACCTTGCGGCGGTGATGGGCCTCGGTGATCTCGATATCCCAGGCGTCGGGCGGCAGGATGGCGGACACTTGCGCAATCAGCCGCGTCAGGAGGTTGAGGCCGATGGAGAAATTGCCGGAGCGCAGGATGGCAATCCGGCGTGCGGCGGCCGTAATCCTGTCTTCCTCATTCCGGTCAAAGCCCGTTGCGCCGATGACCAGTGCCGGGCCGCCTCGACCGGCACATCGCTCGGCGAGTGCGGTGGCGGACGCAGCCGTCGAAAAATCGATGATGACGTCGGCGGTTTCGAGCGCCTCTTCGATAGAGAGGAAGCCCGTTTCCTCGTGCTCAGACCGGCCGATCCCACCGATATACTGAAACGACTTGTCCGCCTGCAGCGCCGCGACGATCGTCTGCCCCATCCGTCCCCGCGATCCCGCGACGGCAACTTTGATCGGCATTTCGGGCTCCCTAGGCGAGGACATGCGCGCGGCCGGCAATGTCCAGCTGGACAATGTCGCCGGGGCTGGGGAGGGCGAGGCCGGATGTGCGGATCAGCACGGGCGGCAGGGATGTATCGGGCAAGGCGATGGCGACCGTCGAGACGGCGCCGCCGAACTGGACATCGACCACGCGGGCGCCGCCACCCATCGGTGCGGAGGTATCGATGGCGATGCTGATCTGCTCGGGCCGCAGCATGATATCCGCCTTGCCGGTGTGATTGCCGTCGATCGCCACGCGTCCGAGCGCGCAATCGGCGAAGCCGCCGCCGACGGTGGCCGGCAGGAGAATGGCATCGCCGAGGAAGAGCGCCGTTTCCCGGTCGCACGGGTGCCGGTAAAGGGTCTGCGGTGAGCCGGCCTGGATGAGTTTGCCCTCCCGCAGCACCGCCACCTGATCGGCGAAGGAAAGCGCCTCCGTCTGGTCGTGGGTGACGAGGATGGCGGTGATGCCGGCATTGTGCAGCACCCGCGCAACGGCCTTGCGCATGGCTTCGCGCAGGCCGGTATCGAGGGCGGAGAACGGTTCGTCGAGCAGCATCAGGCGCGGCTCGCGGCCGAGCGCACGGGCCAGCGCCACACGCTGCTGCTGGCCGCCGGAAAGCTGGTGCGGCCGTCGTGTCGCCATGCTGCCGTCGAGTTCCACCATGTCGAGGAGATCGGCGACACGCTTCGCGCGGTCGGCCTTGCCGCGCTCGAAGCCGAAGGCGATGTTTTCGGCGACGCTCAGATGCGGAAACAGCGCCCCGTCCTGTGAGACGATGCCGATACCGCGCTTGTGGGCGGGCACGCCGGCCGGTCCTTCGGCAAGCGACGTTCCATCGCAGGAGACACGGCCGCTGTCGGGGAACTCGAAGCCGGCGATGATGCGCAGCAGCGTCGATTTGCCCGATCCCGAGGGGCCGACCACGGCCGTGCGGCTCCCCGGTCTGACCGTGAGGCTGACCCCATCCAGGGCCTGGACCTCGCCGTAGCGCTTGCTGATGGCTTCAAGGGAGAGCAGCGTCATTGGCCGGCCGTCCGTTTCGATTGGGCATGGAGGAGAAGGGTCAGCGGCAGCGAGAGCACCACCATCATCGTCGCATAGGGTGCGGCGGCGACATAGTCGATCTCGCTCGTCAGCGACCAGAAGCGCGTGGCCAGCGTCTCGACGCCGTTCGGCGCAAGCATCAGCGTGGCGGTCAGCTCGTTGGTGATGCCGAGTGCGACGAGGGCGACGCTGGCTGCCGCACCGGGGGCGGCCAGCCGCAGCGTGACCTGCCGCAGCGCCTGCACGGGCGTGCGCCCGAGCGCCATCGCAGCGCGCTCCAGCTCGACGGGCGCTTGAGCGATGCTGGCCCTCAACCCCACCATCGCCCGCGGCAGAAACAGCAGGACATAGCCGGCCAGCAGCATCGCAAAAGTCTGGTAGAGCGGCAGCAGGAAGCGCACCGTGATCGACACCAGCGCCAGCGCCACCACGACGCCCGGCAGCGAGCCGACATAGTAGTGACAGGCCTCGAGAAGCCGTTGCAACCGTCCTGGCGCGCGCACCGAAAGCCAGGCCATGGGAACGGCAACAGCCGTCGCGAGCACGCCGCCGGCCAGCGCCAGCAGCAGGGTTTCGCTCACCGCGCCGGTGACCGCGCTATCCCAGATACCGGCGCCGCCGAGCCAGAGCCAGCGGCCGAGCGTTATCAGCGGTACGCCGAGGGTCAGCGCTGCAAGCCCCACCGGCAGAAGCAAGGCAGGCCAGGCAAGGCGGCCGAGTCGGCGCCGCTCGGCCGGGCGCGCCGCCCCGGTGCCGACGCGGGCATAACGCTCATTGCCGCGCAGCAGGACTTCCAGCGCAAGCAGGAACAGGCAGCAGCTGACGAGCACGCCGCCGATCATGTTGGCGGCGGGGCTGTTATAGGAGGACTGGAACTGGTCGACGATCGCCGTGGCCAATGTGTCGAAGCGGATCATCGCGAAGAGGCCGTATTCCGACAGGAGATGCAGGCCGATCAGCAGCGAGCCGCCGCAGATGGCAAGCCTGAGCTGCGGCAGCACCACGCGGAAGAAGACGGCGATGGGTGCAAGGCCGAGCGAGGCGGCGGCGTCTTCGACGGCGGGATCGAGTCGCCGGAGGGCCGCGGCAACCGGCAGATAGAGAAACGGATAATAGGCGAGCACCGCGACGAAGGTGCCGCCGGCCAGGCCGCGCATGCTGGGCACCAGGCTGACCCAGGCATAGCTGTGCACGAAGGCGGGCACGGCGAGCGGCGTGATCGCCAGCCACGCCCAAAGGCGCGCGCCGGGAATGTCGGTGCGCTCGGTCAGCCAAGCCATGGCGACCGCAACCGCAATCGACAGCGGGATCGTCAGGAGTTCGAGATAGACGGTGCTGAGAACGAGTTCGCCGACGCGCGGGCGGAAAACCAATGTCTTCACCGTCTCCCAGCCGACATCGTAGGTCACCCAGCCGATGAAGCCGAGCGGCACGAGGCTGAACAACGCCACCAGCCCGGCGAGCAGGGTGACGGAGATATTCGGCAGCGATGCGCGCAAGCGCCGCCGGACCGGCCACGGCCGGGCGACGATCTGAATTGTACTATCCTGCAACAAGGCCCATGCCTTCATGCCATGAGAACGAGCGGACGATTGTTCGCACGCGACGGATCGTCCGCTCCTGCCCTAAGGATTTCTTGAGTGAAAGGCAATGGTTTGCACCGACGAGATCTCCGCCTGCGGCGTGGTGACACTGGCGCGGGACAGGGCGGCGCGATAAGTAGAGCGCTTCTGCCCAGTTTTGCGGGCGGTATCTCGGCCTTGTGAAGGAGACCATCATGACCCTGTCGATCCGATTGACATTCGCTGCCCTGTCGCTTGCCGCGGCCGCCTCGCTGGCCTCCGGGGCAAAGGCACAGGATGCCGGCGAACTCGTCATCTACAATGCCCAGCACGAGGGGCTTGGAAAGGCGTGGATCGATGCGTTCACCAAGGAAACCGGCATTCAGGTCGTCGTCCGCAAGGGCAGCGACATGGAATTTGCCAACCTCATCCTGCAGGAAGGCGATCTGACGCCCGCCGATTTGTTCCTGACGGAAAATTCGCCCGCCATGGCGCTGCTCGACGCAGCCGGGCGGTTTGCACCCGTCGACAATGAAACGCTCGATCAGGTGCCGGCGGACTATCGTCCGGCGGACGGCATGTGGACGGGCATTGCCGCACGCTCGACGGTCTTTGCCTATGACAAGACGAAGCTGACCGAAGACAAGCTGCCGAAATCGATGCTCGATCTTGCCGATCCCGCCTGGAAGGGACGCTGGGGCGCATCGCCGAACGGCGCGGATTTCCAGGCGATCGTCGGCGCGCTGCTCCAGTTGAAGGGCGAGGATGCAACGGCGGCCTGGTTGACGGCGATGAAGGAAAACGCGACCCCTTACAAGGGCAACAGCGTTGCTATGAAGGCGGTCAATGCCGGTGAAGTCGAAGGGGCCGTGATCTACCACTATTACTGGTTCGGCGATCAGGCGAAGACCGGCGAAAACAGCGGCAACGTGGCGCTGCACTATTTCAAGAACCAGGATCCGGGCGCCTTCGTCAGCATTTCCGGCGGCGGCATCCTGAAAACCAGCACCCATCAGAAGGAGGCGCAGGCCTTCCTGAAGTGGATCACCGGCAAGGCCGGTCAGGCGATCCTGCGCGACGGGACGTCCTTCGAATATGCAATCGCCGGTGATGCCAATCCAAAGCTCGTTCCGCTCAAGGATCTGGATGCCCCGAAGGTGGAGGCCTCCACGCTCGACAGCAAGAAGGTCGTCGAGCTGATGACGGCCGCCGGCCTGCTCTGAGACAGCGATTCCACGCGAGCTTATCGTCGCGTGGCTGTCGGCCCGCGCGCTGACGAAGTGGAACGGGCCGGATGCCGTCCCGGGTGGTCTCAGCCACGTGCCCATTCGGGCAGCCACGCGCCATGAGCGGCCGTCAGCTGGTCGACGAGGCTCCAGATCTGGTCGAGATCCAGCTCGGCGGCGGTGTGCGGGTCCATCATCGCGGCATGGTAGATGTGCTGGCGGTTTTCCGTGGTCAGCGCCTTCACCGTCAGTTCCTGCACGTTGATATTGGTGCGGATCAGGGCGGTGAGCTGGGTGGGCAGTTCGCCGATATAGGTCGGCTGGATACCGTTCTCGTCGATGAGGCAGGGCACTTCGGCGGCGCAATTGGCCGGCAGCGAGGTGATGCAGCCGTTGTTGCGCAGGTTGCCGTAGATCACCGAGGGCTCGCCGGTCCAGACCGAGTTCATGATCGAGGAGGCATATTCGTGGCTCTCCTTCACCTCGATCGTGTCGCTGCCGGTGAGCGCGCGCGATTCTTCCTTCCAGCGGGCGATCTGCTCGACGCAGCGCTTCGGATATTCATCGAGCGGAATGCCGAATTTCTCGATCAGGTCCTCGCGGCCCTCCTTGATGAACCACGGCGTATATTCGGCGAAATGCTCCGAGCTTTCGGTGACGAAATAGCCGAGCCGCGTCATCATCTCGTAGCGTACCTTGTTGGGGCAGCGCGGGTTCCAGTGGCTGGGCTTGGGGAAGCGGCCGTCGCGGTAACCGGCGAGAAGGTCCGGATAGAGATCGCGGTAGCTGCCGTCGGCCTGGCGATGCTCGAACTTCAGGAAGAACGCCATGTGGTTGATGCCGGCGGCGCGGTAGCGGATCTCGCCTACGGGAATGTCGAGGTCGCGCGACAGCTCATAGGCCGTGCCCTGCACCGAATGGCACAGGCCGACCTGGCGGATGGCGGGGAATTTCTCGGCGATCGCCCAAGTGTTGATCGCCATCGGGTTGACGTATTGCAAAAGGATCGCGTTGGGGCACACCTCCATCATGTCGGCGCAGATTGCCCAGAGATGCGGCACGGTCCTGAGGCCGCGCATGATGCCGCCGATACCGAGCGTATCGGCAATCGTCTGGCGCAGGCCGAATTTCTTCGGGATTTCGAAATCCGTCACTGTGCAGGGCTCGTAACCGCCGATCTGGAAGGCGACGACGACGAAATCCGTGTCGGCAAGGGCTGCACGGCGATCCGTATGGGTCTCGATCGTGGCACGCGCGCCGAGCGTCTTGATGAGCTTGCCGGCAACGATCTCGCTTTCGGCGAGGCGCTCGGGATTGATGTCCATCAGGGCGATGACGGCGTCCTTGAAGGCGGGACGATGCAGCACGTCACCGATGATGTTCTTCATGAAAACGGTGGAGCCAGCGCCGATGAACGTGATTTTGGGGCGTCGCATGACGGATCCTCGAAAGATGATGTTGCGGTCAAGTACGTGATTGTTCAGCGGGGCGCCTGATAGGGCCGCGTTGAGGTGCTGACACGTGTTATTCTTCAAAAATTACAGACTAACACGTGTTAGTTTGAATAGCGACATGGCGGCTCTGTTGTCAAGCGCCCGAACAGGCGATACTCCGTCGGAAACGCGAAGAGATTGAAGATGCATGGAAAAGTCGCGTCTGGCGAGGTTTCCGGGGGGAAGTGGAATGGCAAGCAACCGCGTGACCAGTCACGATGTGGCCCGTCTGGCCGGCGTGTCCCGTGCCACGGTCTCCCTCGTGCTCAACCGTTCGGAAAGCGTGACGCTGAGCAAGGAGACGCGCGAACGTGTGATGCAGGCGGCGGCCGAGCTTGGCTACAAGCCGAATTCCGCCGGCCGGATGCTGGTCAGCGGGCTGACGGAAACGATCGGCCTCATCGTCTCCGACCCGTCCATCCTGCTTGTCGACCAGTATATTCCGCAGGTTCTCTACGGCATCGAGAAGGCCAACCGGCAGATGGGCTTTCATGTGCTCGTTGAGGGGCTGGAGGCAAGCGGCGAGGCCGGGGCCTATGACAATCTGGTGGAATCGCGCCGCATCGACGGACTGATCGTCGCCAACCCGCGGGCCGGCGACCAGGCGCTGGTCTCGCTGATCGAGAAGGATTTCCCGCTCGTGCTCGTCGGCTCGGTGCGTCACCCCGCCGAGGTTTCCGTCACCTTCACCACGCGGGACGTCATCGGCAAGGCGGTCGATCATGTGGTCGGTCTCGGTCATCGCCGCATCGGCGCCATCACGTTTTCGCCGCGGGATTTCGTATCGACCAAGGCGCGCCTGACGGCGCTGGCCGGCGGGCTGGCCCGGCATGGGCTGGCGCTCGACGAGGACGCGATCGGCGATGGCAATTTCAGCCCCGAGAGCGGCTATCTCGCGGCAAAGGCCCTGCTCTCCCGCCGGCCCGATCTGACGGCCATCTTCGCCGGCAATGACACGATCGCGATCGGCGTGCTGAACGCCGCCCACGAACTCGGCCGCCGCGTGCCGACGGACCTCTCCATCGTCGGCTTCGACGATCTGCCCTTCGCGCGCTGGCTGACCCCGCCGCTCACAACCATCCGCACGGATGGCGTCAGGCAGGGCATGCTCGCGGCTGAAATGCTCTTCGCCCGCCTCCACCGCCGGCCGCTGGAAAACAGGCGATTGCGCATGGAGCCGGAACTGGTCGTGCGGGATTCGACCCAGGTTGCACGTGGGATCTGAGCGCCCGCGGCCTGTTTAGGGCCTTTCCAGCCGGATCGACATCGCTTCCGCTTGGCGGCAAAAAACAAGAACCTAGATCATCTACGCTGAACCGGAAATGCTCCAGGCAGGGTATCCAAGGCGAAGAGGGCGAGGGGCTTCCTCAGATTCCCGACCCGTCGAGCTGCTGGGCATCGTCGCCTTCCCACGGCGCGGGGGCGGAGACGCGGCTGCGATCGGCCGAGGGCATCGGCATCCAACACTTCAGCTCCGGTTCGGCATATTCAATGATGCAGCCGGGGGCGGAATCAGAGGCGCGCCACCCTTCAGCGCCGAACCGATCGCCATGCGACCAATAGGCGACGTCCACTTCCGCCGGCCCCTGCTCGGATGAGCGAACTGTGACGAGGATACGGCTACCGTCTTTCGGCGCACTTGCTATGTGGCGCCACCGATCCGGCTCGTCCATGGTCTTTCCTCCTGCCTTCGCTGCGTGAAGTGTCGCCTTGCCATCGGCGGCGGTCAACCCAAACTTTGCAAAGCCCGCGTCTTTCGATCGACGTGTTTTTACGCGGCCGAAATTTGGGTGGCGGCTCATGCCGACCGGTAGACCTGCCAACTGCGCCTCCCGGCAAGGCCCCGAATTCGGCATTCTAAGAGGCATGGACGTAGCGAGTTCGGAAACAAAGGCGGCTTTTCCGCTGCCGCCGGATAAACGCTCCACGGTCTTGCTTTTGTCTCGTCCTTGTTGCATTGCAAAAATATCGGCGCGGCAATTTGGCGGCGCGGTCTCAATACGGTCGCCACATGACGCCGAACGGATTGAAAGTCCTTGTTATCGACGAGAACCGCATCCGCGCAGCCATTATCGAAGAGGGGCTGCGCGACGCCGGCTATGATCAGGTCACGGTCATCGACGTCATGCATGGTCTCGCGCGCCGCATCGCCGATCTCAATCCCGATGTCATCGTCATCGATCTGGAAAATCCGAACCGTGACATGCTGGAAAGCATGTTTCAGCTTTCGCGCGCCGTCCGGCGTCCCATAGCTATGTTCGTCGACAAGTCCGATGAGGCTTCCATCGAGGCGGCGGTCGAGGCCGGCGTGTCGGCCTATATCGTGGACGGGCTGAAGCAGGAGCGGGTGCGGCCGATCCTCAAAATGGCGATCAGCCGCTTCAACGCCTTTTCCCGCCTGAATCGCGAACTGGAAGAGACGCGCGGCGAACTGGAAAATCGCAAGGTCATCGACCGTGCCAAGGGGCTTCTGATGCGGTCCCGCGGGCTGTCGGAGGATGCGGCCTATGCGCTTCTGCGCCGCACCGCGATGAACCAGAATCGCAAGATCGCCGAAATAGCGCAAAGCCTCGTCACGGCAGCCGGCTTGCTCGATCCCGGAGGAATGGAATGACGACGCGCCACGCCATCACCGCCGGTTTCGTGCCTCTTCTCGACAGCGCGCTCCTCGTCGTCGCGCGCGAAATGGGCTTTGCCGAGGAGCAGGGGATCGCGCTCACGCTGCTGCGCGAACGCTCCTGGGCCAGTATCCGCGACCGGCTGGCGGTGCGCCATATCGATGTCGCGCATATTCTCGGCCCCATGCCGATCGCCGGCAATCTCGGCCTGAACGTTCCCGCACCCGAAATGATCGTGCCGATGGCGCTCGGTCTCGGGGGCAATGCAGTCACGGTCTCGCCGGCGCTCTGGCAGGCGATGGCGGACAAGGGCGCGGCGGATGATCTCGATGCGCGTGCGAACGGTGCCGCACTTCGGGAGGTGATCGCATCACGGGCGGGGGCGCCGCTGCGCTTCGGCGTCGTGCATTCCTATTCCGGGCACAATTACGAACTGCGCTATTGGCTGGCGGCGAGCGGCATCGATCCGGACCGCGATATCGAGATCGTCGTGCTGCCGCCGCCGGACATGGGCGATGCGCTGGCCGAAAACGTGATCGACGGCTATTGCGCGGGCGAACCCTGGAACACGTTCGGCGTGCTGCGCCGCGGCGGGCATCTTGCGACTGTCAAGGCGGCGATCTGGCGGTCGAGCCCGGAAAAGGTGCTGGGCGTCAATGCACGCTGGGGCATGGCCAATCCGGAAGCCATGGCCGCACTTCTTGTGGCGCTGCATCAGGCCTCGCTCTGGTGCGCCCGGCCGGAAAACCACACGGCGCTCGCGGTGCTTCTGGCGCTGCCCGCCTATGTCGGGCGCGATGTGGAGTTGCTACTGCCAGCGCTCAGCGGCCATCTGCCGGTCGGTGGTGGGGTGGTGCGCTCCATCGGAGATTTCTTCCTGCCGAATGCCAGGGCGGCGACCTTCCCATGGAAAAGCCATGCCCTCTGGTTCTACACGCAGATGGTTCGCTGGCAGCAGATCGAACACACTGTACAGAGCCAGCGCATCGCGGCCGAGACCTATCGCCCTGATATCTACAGGGCCGCGCTGAAGGATCTCGGCATCGCCATGCCCTCTGCCAGCGCCAAGGTCGAGGGCGCGCTGACGGTCGCGACGCCGGTCGGTTCTTCCGGCGCGCTGACGCTGGGGCCGGATGGCTTCTTCGATGGCGGACGCTTCGACCCCGATGACATCGAGGCCTATATCGCCACGCAGTCTGCCCGTTGATGAGTGGCGCTTAATTTATGCGCACTGCACAAAAAATGGCTTTGCGTTGCACAGCCTGAAAGCCGCCCGCGGGACATGGCTGACTGAATAAGTCTTCTTTTCCTTGTAAAACAATCGCTTGCTGAAACTGGCACGCCGATTGCTTTTTAAGATTCAGGCCCTCGGGTCGCGATATCGGCGTCCAACGACGGGCGCCTCACCAGCAAAGCCGCTGATCAGGATCCTGCCCGCACGGAGTGACCGTGTGGCTTATGCCTGGCCAGCGGCTTTTTGTTTTTCACCCCCAAGATGGAGCGGCACGACCTTGTCGGGCCTCGGAGAAGCTATGTCTGAGATCA
>CBFGOD010000112.1:0-11130 GCA_965650295.1 uncultured Shinella sp.
CTCGGCCCACACGGCTTTCTTCACCGGCAGCAAGAAGAGAAGATCGATATCGGATCCCGGCGCCAGCGTACCGCGGCCATAGCCACCGACGGCCGTCACCGTGATGCGGGCGGCGGGCGGCGCCTGGCCGGCGCTGAACACGTGGTTGAGCGCGAAATCATGCAGAACGGAGATCAGCTGGTCCTGCAGCCAGGAAATGCGGGCAGCGCATTGCAGGCCGCTGCCATCTTCGAAGAGCAGTTCGCGGGCGCGTTCACGACCCGCGGCATTGGCCCTCTTGAATTCGGCGAGCAGCGCGCTGCGCATGCGGTCGCGGTAATCGGCATTGGTGCTGGCGATGAATTCGCATTTGGCGCGCAGCGCCGGCACGTCGAGTAGGCCGGACTCAGCCGGTGCCAAGAGCTTGTGTTCCATCCGATGCCGGCCTTAAGTCCTGCTTCTCGTCCATCGCCCGTAAGGTTCGCATGCCTATAGACCCTTTCGGCACGCGAGGACAGCACCCTAATGCCTAGCGATTGCCAAGTTCTTTCTTCAGCGCATAGAGCGCATCCAGCGCCTCGCGCGGCGTCATATCATCAGGGTTGAGGTCCTTCACGAGCGTCTCGACCTTCGAGGGGCCGGCGTCTCGCTTCGCCTCCTCACGGCGTACCGCCACCTGGAACAGCGGCAGATCATCGATGAGCTGGCTTGCCGGGTTCTTGCGGTCGGCATCTTCGAGCTTGGCGAGCACATCCTTCGCGCGCGCCACGACGGAAGCCGGCAGGCCGGCGAGGCGCGCCACCTGGATGCCGTAGGAGCGATCCGCCGCACCGGGGCCGACCTCGTGCAGGAAGATCACGTCGCCGTCCCATTCCTTGACGCGCATCGTGGCGTTCGAGAGGCGGCCGAGCTTTTCGGACAACACCGTCAGCTCGTGGAAATGCGTGGCGAAGAGACCGCGGCAGCGGTTGCCCTCATGCAGGTGCTCGACGGAGGCCCAGGCGATGGACAGGCCGTCGAAGGTGGCGGTGCCGCGGCCGATCTCGTCGAGGATGACCAGCGAGCGCTCGGTCGCCTGGTTGAGGATCGCCGCCGTCTCGACCATTTCCACCATGAACGTCGAGCGGCCACGCGCCAGATCGTCCGACGCACCGACGCGCGAGAAGAGACGGTCGACGATGCCGATATGGGCGCTTTCGGCCGGCACATAGGACCCCATCTGCGCCAGGATGGCGATGAGGGCGTTCTGGCGCAGGAAGGTCGATTTACCGCCCATGTTCGGGCCTGTCAGCAGCCAGATCGCGCCATGGCCTTTGCTATCCGTCGGCGAGAGATCGCAGGAATTGGCGACGAAGGCAGCGGCGTTCTGGCGGCGCAGCGCTTGCTCGACAACCGGATGACGGCCGCCGACAATGGCGAACATCGTCGAATTGTCGACCATCGGGCGGCAATAGGCCTGCTCTTCGGCAAGCGCTGCAAGGCCGACCGAGACATCGACCACGCCGAGCGCGCGGGCGGCGGCCTTGATGGCTTCCGCCTCCGATACAACAGCCTCGACCAGGCCGTCGAAGGCGGCAAGCTCGATGGCAAGCGCACGGTCGGCGGCATTGGCGATTTTGGTTTCGAGTTCCGACAGCACCGTCGTCGTGAAACGCATGGCGCCCGCCATGGTCTGCCGGTGGATGAAGCGGGCCTTCGCCTCGTCGCCATCGGTCAGCGCCGAGGCATTGCCGGCGGAGACCTCGATGAAATACCCGAGCACGTTGTTGTGCTTGATCTTCAGCGACTTGACGCCGGTTTCTTCCGCATATTGCAGCTGCAGGCCGGCGATGACGCGGCGGGACTGGTCGCGCAGCGCGCGCACCTCGTCCAGCTCCCCATCCGCAGCCTCGCGGATGAAGCCGCCGTCGCGCTTGAGGAGCGGCAACTCGTCGGCCAGCATGAAGGACAGGCGGTGCGAGAGATCGACCGGCAGCGCGGCAATGGCCGTGCGGGCGCCTGCAAGCTCGCCCTCAAGATTTTCACCGCCCATGAGCGCGGCAATCTCCGCGGAGGCTGAAAGACCTTGCAGGATCGCCCCGAGATCGCGCGGACCGCCGCGGCCGAGCGCGATGCGCGAAAGGGCACGCGGCATGTCGGGCAGACGCTTCAGCGCCCGGCGCAGGTCCTCGCAAAAGGAGGGGCGGTCGGCGAGCGTCGAAATCGAATCGAGACGGGCATTGATCGCATCGGGATCGGTCAGCGGCGACATCAGGCGTTCGGCGAGCAACCGCGCGCCGCCGCTCGTGACGGTGCGGTCGATGGCCTTCAGCAGCGTGCCGCTGCGCTCGCCCGATTGCGTACGCACCAGTTCGAGATTGCCGCGCGTCGCCGGATCGATGAACAGCGTCGAGGCCGAGCTTTCGCGCTCCGGCCGGCCGAGCGGCGGACGTTCGGCGATCTGGGTCTTCTCGACATAGGCGATGGCCGCGGACGCCGCCGCGAATTCGGCGCGCGAAAAGCTGCCGAAACCGTCGAGCGTCGAGACGCCGAAATAGCGGGCGATGCGGCCCTCCGCCGTCGCGCTGTCGAACAGCACGGACGGCTGGGGCACGGCGACGCGGCCGAGCACATCGAGGACCGGGCGGAATTCGGGATCGTAGAACAGCGTATCCGGCACGATCAGCTCGCGCGGCTCGATGCGCAGAATATCGGCGAGAAGCTGGCTTTGCGCGGTCTCCGACAGGCGGAAGATGCCGGTGGAAATATCGATCCAGGCGAGCGCCATCGAGGGCTCCGCCCCGCCGCGGATACGCGCGACGGCCATCAGATAGTTGGCATCCGACGGCGACAGCAGCTTTTCCTCGGTCAGCGTGCCCGGCGTGACCAGGCGCACGACATCGCGCCGCACGACGGACTTGGAGCCGCGCTTCTTCGCCTCGGCCGGGTCTTCCACCTGCTCGCAGACCGCAACGCGGAAGCCGACGGAGATCAGCCGCTGGAGATAGTCATCCGCCGCATGCACCGGCACGCCGCACATGGGAATGTCGAGGCCCATATGCTGGCCGCGCTTGGTGAGCGTGATGCCGAGCGCGCGGGAGGCATCCACGGCATCCTGGAAGAACAGCTCGTAGAAATCCCCCATGCGGTAAAACAGCATGCTGTCGGGATTGGCCGCCTTGATCTCGATATATTGCTCCATCATCGGCGTCGCCGATGCTCGGCTTTCGTCGCTGGCAAGCTCTGACGTCGACAGGATATCGTTTTGGCGCGCGATCTGATCGTTCACGGACTGACTGTTCTTCCTAAAAAAGAGGTGTCACCCTAGCCACGCAGCGATATAGAAAACAACAGCTGTAAGAAGCGAGGGGCTTATCGCCCACAGGAGTATGAGGGGGTAGCATGCCGGGAACCGACAAAACAGATCGCAAGAGAGCAACCGTCACGGACAAGGAAGCGCTGGATTTCCACGCCAACGGCCGTCCCGGCAAGCTCGAGATCACGCCGACCAAGCCGATGGCCACGCAGCGCGACCTGTCGCTCGCCTATTCGCCCGGCGTCGCCGTGCCGGTCAAGGCGATCGCCGAAGATCCGGCAACCGCCTATGACTACACGACGCGCGGCAACATGGTCGCCGTCATCTCCAACGGCACCGCCATTCTCGGCCTCGGCAATCTCGGCGCGCTCGCCTCCAAGCCTGTCATGGAAGGCAAGTCCGTTCTCTTCAAGCGTTTCGCCGATGTCGATTCCATCGACCTCGAAGTCGATACGGAAAATGTCGACGAGTTCATCAATTGCGTGCGCTATCTCGGCCCCTCCTTCGGCGGCATCAACCTCGAGGACATCAAGGCGCCTGACTGTTTCATCATCGAGCAGCGCCTGCGCGAGCTGATGGACATTCCGGTTTTCCATGACGACCAGCACGGCACCGCCATCATCGCCGCCGCCGGCCTGATCAACGCGCTGGCGCTGACCGGCCGCGACTTCAAGACGACCAAGCTCGTCTGCAACGGCGCGGGTGCAGCCGCCATCGCCTGCATCGAACTCATCAAGTCGATGGGCTTCGCCCCCGAAAATGTTATCCTCTGCGACACCAAGGGCGTCATCTACCAGGGCCGTGAAGACGGCATGAACCAGTGGAAGTCGGCCCATGCCGTCAAGACCGACCGCCGCTCGCTTGCCGAAGCGCTCGTCGGCGCCGACGTGGTGTTCGGCCTTTCGGCCAAGGGCGCCTTCTCCGAGGAGATGATCCGTTCCATGGCGCCGCGCCCGATCATCTTCGCCATGGCCAATCCCGATCCGGAAATCACACCGGAAGAAGTGGGCCGTATCCGTGACGACGCGATCGTCGCGACCGGCCGTTCGGACTATCCGAACCAGGTCAACAACGTGCTGGGCTTCCCCTATATCTTCCGCGGCGCGCTCGATGTGCGGGCCTCCACCATCAACGACGCGATGAAGATCGCCGCTGCCGAGGCGCTCGCCAAGCTCGCCAAGGAAGACGTGCCGGATGATGTCGCGGCCGCCTATCAGGGCGTTCGCCCGCGTTTCGGCGCGCAGTACATCATCCCCGTGCCGTTCGATCCGCGCCTCATCTCCGCCATCCCCGTCGCCGTCGCCAAGGCGGCGATGGAGACCGGCGTCGCGCGCAAGGATATTCCCGATCTCGACGCCTATGCGCGCGATCTGCGCGCCCGCCGCGACCCGATCGCCTCCACATTGCAGCAGATCTATGCCCGCGTGCGGCGCTATCCGAAGCGGGTCGTCTTCGCCGAGGGCGAGGAAGAGCAGATGATGCGCGCCGCCGTGTCCTATGCCAACCAGCAACTCGGCACGGCGATCCTCGTCGGGCGTGACGACCGCATGCGCGAAGTGGCCGAACGCGCCGGCATCGATCTCGACCGTCCCGGCATCGAGCTGCTCAATGCCCGCATCTCGACGCGCAACGATGCCTATATCGATTATCTCTATGCCCGCATCCAGCGGAACGGCTTCCTGTATCGCGACGCCCAGCGCCTGATCCACAACGACCGCAATCATTTCGCGGCCTGCATGGTGGCGCTTGGGGATGCGGATGCCATGGTGACCGGCCTGACGCGCAACTACTCCACCGCGCTCGAGGACGTGCGCCGCTGCATCGACGCCAAGCCCGGCCACCGGGTGATCGGCGCCTCGCTGGCGCTCTGCCGCGGCCGCGCCGTGCTGGTTGCCGACACCGCCGTGCACGACATGCCGAATGCCGATGAGCTGGCCGACATCGCCGAGGAGGCGGCCGGCCTTGCCCGTCGTCTCGGTTATGAGCCGCGTGTCGCCATGCTCGCCTACTCGACCTTCGGCCATCCCTCGGGCGAACGCTCCGAGCGGGTGCGGGAGGCTGTGAAGATCCTCGACCGCCGCCGCGTCGATTTCGAATATGACGGTGAAATGGCGGCGGATGTGGCGCTGAACACCCGCATCATGGAGCAGTACCCCTTCTGCCGCCTCTCCGGCCCGGGCAACGTGCTCGTCATGCCGGCATTCCACTCGGCCTCGATCTCGACCAAGATGCTGCAGGAACTTGGCGGCTCGACGGTCATCGGCCCGATGCTCGTCGGTCTCGACAAATCCGTGCAGATCGTCTCGATGGGCGCGAAGGACAGCGATATCGTCAATATGGCGACGCTTGCCGCCCACAACGCCGGCTGAGCAGGCCGCAAAAAACCGCCCGTCCCGAAGATCGGGACGGGCGGTACATCAAACTATGCTGATCTTCATGAAACCTGCAGCCGAGCCATTGCTTAGCTGGCGAAACGTCCGGCATCCGCGCCATAGTAGTTGAGGTAGCGGCCGGAAATCTTGCCGATCGGCAGCACGATCAGCACGTCCGTCGTGTTGAAGCCGTGATCGACGACGGCACCGGTGCCGACGGTCGCGCCGAGGCGCAGATAGCCCTTGATGAGCGGCGGCATGGCGGAGAGCGCCTTGCGCGCATCGATGCCCTCGGACGGCATCAGGTCCATCGTGCGGAAGAGTTCCGGGCGGGCCGAAACGCTCCACTCGTCCTTGGCCTGCACATTGTGGTGCAGGAAGGACAGCGCCAGCGCATGCTCTTCCGGCACGACGCCGTGGAAGGAGGCGCAGCCGAACATCACGTCGATGCCGTGCTTCAACGCATAGGCCCAATTGCCCTGCCAGAGCAGCTCGACCGTGCGCTTGGTACGATAGGCCGGCAGCACGCAGGAGCGACCGAGCTCCATAAAGCGCTTTTCCGGATGCTGGGCGATCAGCGCATCGACGTCGAATTCCGACTGGGAATAGAAGCCGCCGGAGACCGCCGCAACATCCTGGCGCAGCAGGCGATAGGTGCCGACGATCTGCTCTTCGGCGTCGCCCTCGATTGCGGTGTCGAGCACCAGAAGGTGATCGCAGACCATGTCCCAGGCATCGATGTCGCGCTTGCGGCGAACGGCGTCGGGCGAGAGGCGGGCGTTCATTTCTTCGGCGAACACGCGGTAGCGCACGGCCTGGGCGGCATCGATCTCCGAGACCGAGCGGGCGATGCGGGTTTCCAGATTGCCGATGCGGCCGAGCACGTCCGTTCCCGAACGTCCCGCGACCGGCACGGTCTTCTGGGCGATCTCCACCGGAGCGATGGTCTGGGCAAGGTCGAGCGTCATGGCAGTATACCCGTTATCAGGAACTCCTTGGGTTTAACCACGATTCTGCAACAAGATAATGACGCACGCCCGGCTTGAGAAGATCAGACTGTCACAGAACGGCCAAGGCGGGCGATTTCGGCAATCAGCTGAACCGGATCGGCGGGCTTTGCGAGCACCGCCCGGGCACCGACCGCCAACAGTTCCTCGGCCAGACCGGCGCGGCTATCGGCCGTGAGCACGATGACCGGCAGGCGGGCATTGCCATAGTCGCGCTGCACGATCCGGGCGATCATCTCCTTGCCGTCGCCGCCGGGCATGCCGAGGTCCGTGACGATGAGATCGGCTGCGAACGGCCCGGCATCGGTGGCGCCCGCAAGCGCGGAGACGAGTGCCGGATAATCCGGCACGTGGCGCACCTGATGGCCCGCGCGCTCCAGCACCGAGCGCACCAGCATGGCATTCACCGGATCGTCCTCGGCAAGCAGGATGCGGGCACCGGTCGCGGGCGCCAGTGTCGCCACCGGATCGGCCTGCTGCGGCAAGTCCTTCAGGATCGGACGGTTATCGTTGATCGCATCGCGCACCTCGATGCCTTTCATACGGCCGCGCAGCACCTCGACGAGCGAACGCTCGCGCAACGGCCGGATCAGCCAGGAATCGTAGCCCTCGCCATTGCCGATGGCACGGCCGGTCCGTTCCTCCGGATTGACGAGATAGATGCGGCGCGCGCGGCTGTCCTTGATGACATTGAGATCGGCAAGCTCGCGGCGGAAGGCACCGGCAAGCCTATTGTCGACGATGATGTCGGTCAGCGCCGCCTTGCGGCCGGCAAGACCCTGCAAGAGATCGAAGGCCTCGTCGATGGAGCTGGCGAGATGGCAGGCGCCGCCGAGCGCATCGATGGTGCGCACCAGCGCCCTGGAGGCCGGGCCGGCGGGAGCCAGCAGGAAAACGAGGCTGCCCTTCAGCACGCCCTTGCGCGAGACGCCGGGCATCTTTTTCGCATCGACGGGCATGCGGATGGTGAAGGTAGAGCCTTTGCCGGGCGTGCTTTCGAGCGTCAGTGCGCCGCCGGCCTCGTTGAGGATGCGCGCCGAGATGGCGAGACCCAGGCCGGTGCCGCCGCTGCGCTGGGCGCTGCTTCCGGTCTGCTCGAATTCCTCGAAGATGCGCGCCTGCTCCTCGGCATTCATGCCGGGGCCGGTATCGGTGACGCGGACGACGACGGCGCCGCGCTCCAGCGTGGTTTCCAGCGAAACACCGCCGGTATGGGTGAATTTCACGGCATTGCCGACGACATTGTAGAGCACCTGGCGCAGACGCGGCGCGTCATAGGTCAGAAGACCTGGCACTTCTGGCGAGACGAAGGAGCCGATCTCGATGCCCTTTTCATGGGCGCGGTGCGAAAGCATTTCGACGACGCTTTCCAGCATCGGCCGCACCGGCTCTTCCGACGGACGCAGCTGGAAGCGGCCCGCCTCGATCGTCGAGAAATCCAGGAGGTCATCGACGAGCTGCACCAGCGCATGGCCGGACTGGCGGATGCCGGCCAGATAGTTCTTCTGCTCGGCCGTCAGGCGCGTCTGACCGATCAGATGCGACATGCCGAGAATACCGGACAGGGGTGTGCGGATTTCGTGGCTGACGGTGGCGAGCAGGCGGGACTTGGCGGCACTTGCCTGCTCTGCGCGCTGGCGGGCGCGTTCGCGCTCGCCTTCCGCGCGGCGCTCTTCCGTCACGTCGCGGGCGATGGAATGCACGACCAGCTCGCCGGACGAAGGATCGCGCACGGTGACATCGTGCCAGGAATAGATACGCTTTCCAGCGGGGCCGTTCACATCGACATCATAACGATGGGCGATGGCCTGCGAACGGAAGGTGAGGCCGATCGCTTCGCACGTCTTGCCCTCGACGTCGGACAGGCCGGTGAGATCGGACAGCACCGCATTGGCGCGCAAAATGCGGCCATCGAGCGCGCGCATCACGACGATATCGCCGAGCACGTCGTGAATGGCAGAGAGGATTTGCGAGGTCTCGCTGCGCTCCCAGGAGCGATCGTGATCCATCTCGGCAGCGGCCGGGTGGCGGGTGCGGTAGAGGAACACGGCGCCCGCGATGCCGGCGAGGCCGAGCACGACAGCCGCGATGTAGAACCCCGTCGCCATGCCGGTTGCGAGCACCAAGGCCGCCGAAAGCAGGCCGACGCCGGCAATGACGCTGCGGATCGTCGCGTGGCTCTCCGGCTCGGGGCGCGGCACGACGATGTCGATATCCACGTCATGGGTTTCGGGTGCGGAATTCCCTTCGGAAGGCGCGCGCTTGGATTGGCGCGGTGCCTCGGCAAATTCGGCCTGGAGCCGGTTCTGTAGCTTGACGGGTTCGCTCATGACGATCCGCTTACCACGCGGACCGTTCAAATCGGCTTCAGCAAGTCGCTAAAATCTTAGCGATCCCGGCGGCGCAGCAAAAGCAGCTCGTCGAGGATGACGAGGCCGGCGCCGATGGTGATGAAACTATCGGCGAGATTGAAGACGGCAAACGACCAGGTCTCGGTGTAGAACAGCACATAGTCGATGACATAGCCGAACAGTGCGCGGTCGATCAGGTTGCCGAAGGCGCCGGCGATGATGAAGGCATAGCCGGCATGGGCAAGACCGCGCTGCTTCGGCGTCTGGCGCCAGAGCCAGATGACGAAGCCGACGACGAAGAGCCGAAGCGTGACGATGAACCAGCCCTCCATGCCCGACAGCATGGAGAAGGCGACGCCGTAATTGTAGGTGCGGTAGAGCGCCAGCATCGGCACGACATGCACCGCTTCCTGGAAGGGCAGCCACATCTCGACGGCGAATTTCACGGCCTGATCGAGGAGAAGCGCGAGCAGGATGAAGACGACGACCGGCAGCGGCCGCGACATCAGGGGAATGCGGTCGTTCATGCGCGCGCATCCAGCGTCAGCAGATGGCGGCGCGCCTCGAAGAGCATGACGCCCGTGGCGATGGCCAGGTTCAGCGAATCCGCCAGGCCGACCTGCGGAATGCGGGCCAGCGCATCGGCCTCGCGGGCAAGCTCTTCCGGCAGGCCGGACTGTTCGTTGCCCATCAAGAGCACGACCGGCTTCTTCTTGTAATCGATGGTGCGGTAATCGACGGCGCCGGCGAGATGGGTCGCGACGACGGAGACGCCGGCACCCTTCTTCCAGCCGAGGAAATCCGCCACGCTGGTCTTCACCAGCGGCACGGCGAAGACCGAGCCCATGGTGGCGCGCACGGTTTCCATCGAGAAAGGATCGGTGCTCTCGCCGACGAGGATGACGCCGCTGGCGCCCGCCGCATCGGCCGTGCGGATGATCGTGCCGAGATTGCCGGGATCGCGCACACGGTCGAGCGCCACATAGGTCTCGCCGTTTCCGGGCCTGATGTCGCGAAGGCTCGTCCAGCGCTGCGAAAAGATGCCGACGACCATCTGCGGATTGTCGCGCCGCGTGATCGAGGCGAGCACCTTCTCGCTGACCTCAAGCACCAGACCGCCGCGCGCCACCGTCTTCGTCGCGCATTGCACGACCTGCGGCTTATCCTTGACGTTCTTGGCATAGACCAGCGTCCTGATCTCGAAGCCGAGTTCCAGCGCGTCGATGACCAGCTTCAGGCCTTCGGCCATGAAGCTTTTCGTCTCGTCGCGGTCCTTCTTGTTGGCGAGCGCCTTGATATCCTTGACGATGGGGTTCGAAAGGCTCGTGACCTCCTTCACCTGACCGACGCGGCGGCTCCCATGGTGTTCCTGGCTCATGCGCTGATCCATCGGCTGAAGAGGGAGGTGGAGAGCGCGCGGCCGGCTTCCTTGCCGTCCGTACCGCTCTCGCGGATGACGAGTTCGCCCGATTCCACCGTGCCACCGGCACCGCGCATCGTCTCGCGCATCAGCTCATGGATGGAATAGAAGCTTGCCCGGATCGAATAGGCCGTCAGCACGAGGCCGATCGCCTTGGGCGACAGGATCTCGCGGCAGATGTCGAGCATCAGCGGCAGGTGATCGAAGAGATGCCAGACCTCGCCGTTCGGGCCACGGCCGAATTTCGGCGGGTCGGTGAGAATGATGTCGTATTTGCTGCCGCGGCGCTCCTCGCGCTGGATGAACTTCATCGCATCCTCGCAGATCCAGCGGATCGGCAGCTTGTCCATGCGCCCCAGCGTCTGGTTTTCGCGCGCCCAGCCGATGGCCTTCTTGGAGGCGTCGACATGGGTGACTTCCGCACCGGCGGAGGCAGCGACCAGCGAAGCAACACCGGTATAGCCGAAAAGGTTCAGCACCTTGACCGGGCGGCCCGCCGTCTCGACCTTCTCCTTCATCCAGCTCCAGTGAGCGAGCTGTTCGGGGAAGACGCCGACATGACGGAAGGCGGTGAAGCGGCCGTGAAAATCGACACCGAGCAGCTGCATCGGCCAGGTCTCGCCAAGGGCAGCCCTTGGGAATTTCCAGCGCCCCATGCCGTCCTCGTCCGTATCGCCGGTGAAGAGCGCGTCGGCCTTGTCCCAGA
>CBFGOD010000113.1:0-11102 GCA_965650295.1 uncultured Shinella sp.
CCGCGCCGAGAACCAGCCGGAACAGTCCTATTCCGAGCGTCAGCTCTATGAAGCCGCCCTCGACCGCATGGCCCGCGAAATCGCCGCCGTGAACAAGATGTCGGAAACCGAAGCCGTTCGTCTCGTCGAGACGAACCTCGCCAAGGGTCCGAAGCGCGGCAAGGCCATCGAAGAAGACGATAGCCAGGACGAAGCGGCCTGATTTAGGGCGCTGTCCAAACTTTTAAAGCCCGGCTGGCGACAGCCGGGTTTTTTATTGGAACTTTTTTGCCTCCCGCCCGTTGTGACGCCGTGGAAGACCGCTTGAAGGCGGCCGGCTGGGCGGTGTTGCCGCTTGATGTTTCCCGAATTCTGTTTCGGGCGATCTATCGGCCCTTTCAAACGTCTCCACTCAAGGGCGACAGGGCGGGCATGGGCCTCCCTGAGCCGGTTCGGCTTACGTGGAGAGACCGCCATGGCTACGACGACCGCAGACCGCCGCATGATCAAGCTCGCCATGTCCGCCCCCTATCTGGAACGGGACGAGGAACAGGCGCTGGCGCAGGCCTGGAAGAACAACAAGGATCAGGAAGCCCGCAACCGCATCGCCATGGCGCATATGCGACTGGTGGTCTCGATGGCCGGCAAGTTCCGCAACTTCGGCCTTCCCCTCGGCGACCTCGTGCAGGAAGGCTATATCGGCCTGCTTGAAGCCGCCGCCCGCTTCGAGCCGGAGCGGCAGGTCCGCTTCTCGACCTATGCCAGTTGGTGGATCCGCGCCTCCATCCAGGATTATGTGCTGCGCAACTGGTCGATCGTCCGGGGCGGCACCAGCTCGGCGCAGAAAGCCCTCTTCTTCAATCTCCGCAGGCTTCGCGCCCGCCTCGCCCGCGGCGACAGCTATCTCACCAGCGAGGCGATGCATCAGGAAATCGCCGCCGCGATTGGCGTCAGCACCGCCGACGTGCGCACCATGGATGCCCGGCTCTCCTCCTCGGACATCTCCCTGCAAGCGCCCGTTTCCGCCGGTGACGGCGAGGGCTCGAGCCGCATGGAGTTCCTGACCAGCGATGCCCCGCTGCCCGACGAACAGGCGCAGGACAGCATCGACGGCGAACGCCGTCACCACTGGCTGCACGCCGCTCTCGGGCAACTCAACGAACGCGAAATGAAGATCATTCGCGCCCGCCGCCTTGCCGAAAACGGCGCGACGCTGGAGGAGCTTGGCACGGTGCTTGGAATTTCCAAGGAGCGCGTGCGCCAGATCGAAAACCGGGCGCTGGAAAAGCTGAAGGCCGTGCTGGTCAGCAAGACAACGGACTTTGCCTACGCCTGAGGTTTTTTCTGGGTAGTGCGGCTATCAGGTCAGGATGAGGAGATCCAGAGGGAGCTGCATTGCTTTTTCAAGACGGACCACCCCACAAAAAGGCCCGCTGCCGTCGCCGGCAGCGGGCCTTGTCATTGATGCCTACGCGGTCAGCCGCGCTTGTTGCGGGCGGCGAGCGTGCGCAGGCGCAGTGCGTTCAGCTTGATGAAGCCGGCGGCGTCCTTCTGGTCGTAGGCGCCCTGGTCGTCCTCGAAGGTGACGAGCTTGTCGGAATAGAGCGACTTGTCGGATTCACGGCCGATGACCATGACATTGCCCTTGTAGAGCTTGAGCGTCACTTCGCCCTCGACATGCGTCTGGCTCTTGTCGATCAGCGCCTGCAGCATTTCGCGCTCCGGCGAGAACCAGAAGCCGTAATAGATCAGCTCGGCGTAGCGCGGCATCAGCTCGTCCTTGAGATGCGCGGCACCGCGGTCGAGCGTGATGCTCTCGATGGCGCGGTGCGCGGCGAGCAGGATCGTGCCGCCGGGCGTTTCGTAGACGCCGCGCGACTTCATGCCGACGAAGCGGTTTTCCACGAGGTCGAGGCGGCCGATGCCGTTGTCGCGGCCGTAAGTGTTGAGCGCGGCCAGCAGCGTTGCCGGCGACATGCGCACGCCGTTGATCGAGACGGCATCACCACGCTCGAAGCCGACCTTGATGATGGTCGCCTTGTCGGGGGCCGCTTCCGGCGAAATGGTGCGCATATGCACGTATTCGGGGGCCTCGACGGCCGGGTCTTCCAGCACCTTGCCCTCGGAGGAGGAGTGCAGCAGGTTGGCGTCGACGGAGAACGGCGCTTCGCCCTTCTTGTCCTTGGCGACCGGGATCTGGTGCTCTTCGGCGAATTCGAGCAGGTGCGTGCGGCTCTTGAACGACCAGTCGCGCCAAGGGGCGATGATCTTGATGTCGGGGTTCAGCGCATAGGCCGAAAGCTCGAAGCGGACCTGGTCGTTGCCCTTGCCGGTCGCGCCATGCGCGATGGCGTCGGCGCCGGTCTTGGCGGCGATCTCGATCAGGTGTTTGGAAATGAGCGGGCGGGCAATCGACGTGCCGAGCAGGTAGACGCCCTCATAGACCGCATTGGCACGGAACATCGGGAAGACGAAATCGCGCACGAATTCCTCGCGCACGTCCTCGATGAAGATCTCCTTGATGCCGAGCATCTCGGCCTTCTTGCGCGCCGGCTCGAGCTCTTCGCCCTGGCCGAGATCGGCCGTGAAGGTCACGACTTCGGCGTTGAGTTCGGTCTGAAGCCACTTCAGGATGATCGAGGTGTCGAGGCCGCCGGAATAGGCGAGAACGACTTTCTTCACGTCTTTATGTGATGCCATGATGATGAGGTCCGTTGCATGAGGGACGCGGCAAACCCGCGAAGGCCCGGTATCGCGGGCACTTTTAGCGAGATTGGCGCGCGGCGCAAGGGTGATGCCCGTCACATCCTGCCGCAAGCGGGGTTTGACGCCGCCGCAGGCGACCCCATATTTGCGCAGGACTGGACCATGGAAGGGGATGAACCGATGACCGACCTCAAGGATATCATCAAGCAGGACAACGTCGCCGTCGTCACCGGCGGCGCCTCCGGCATCGGCCTTGCCGCCGCGCGGCGCTTTGCCGAGGCGGGCATGTCCGTCGCGATCGCCGATCTCGGCGGCGACCGACTGGGCGAAGCCCGCGTGGAACTCGAAACCATCGCCGGCGAAGCCAATATCATGGCCGTGGAAACGGATGTCGCCCACCGCCACGAGCTGGAAGCCCTGGAACGCGCGGTGTTGCAACGGTTCGGCCGCGTGCATGTTCTCATGAACAATGCCGGCATCCAGCCGGACACGTCGATCTTCAGCGCCGAGGCCAACTGGGACCACATCCTCGCCGTCAACCTGATGGGGGTCATCCACGGCTGCCAAGTCTTCGGGCCGAACATGCTGGCGCATGGCGAGCCCGGCCTGATCATCAATACCGGTTCCAAGCAGGGCATCACCACGCCGCCCGGCAACCCCGCCTACAATGTCTCCAAAGCGGGCGTGAAGGTGTTTAGCGAAGCGCTCCAGCACGAACTGCGCAACACCGACGGCGCGAAACTCACCGCGCATCTGCTGATCCCCGGTTTCGTCTATACGGCGCTCACCAAGGGGGACCGCACGGAAAAGCCGGATGCCGCCTGGACGCCGGCACAGACCGTCGATTTCATGCTGGAAAGCCTTGCCCGCGGCGATTTCTACATCCTGTGCCCGGACAATGACGTGCCGCGCAAACTCGATGAAAACCGCATGGCCTGGGCGATCGGCGACATCATCGAAAACCGCCCGCCGCTGTCGCGCTGGCACAAGGACTATGCCGAGGCCTTTCGGACCTTCCTGGAAGACAGATAACGACCATCACAAAGCTTGATTGGTCATTTCGGGAAAGCCGGATTAGGGATCACCTGTCCCACTCCGGCTTTCAGGCTTCGCCATGGATTTCCTGCCCACGCTTCCGACGCTTATCGCTTTCACGGCCGCGAGCCTTTTGCTTGCCATGACGCCCGGCCCGGACATGACGCTCTCGATCAGCCGCGCGCTGTCGCAGGGCCGCGGTCCGGCCCTGTATGTGGTGGTCGGCACCAGCCTCGGCATCATCGTGCACACGCTGCTCGTCGCCTTCGGCATTTCCGCCCTCATCACCGCCTCGCCGCCCGCGTTCCTGCTCCTGAAGACCGGTGGTGCGGCCTACTTGCTGTGGCTTGCCGTCCAGGCCATCCGCTACGGCTCGAACTTCACGGTCAAGGCCGCAGCCGGCCCGCGCGGCACGGCGCTCGCCAACATCTCCTCCGGCTTCTGGGTGAACCTGCTGAACCCCAAGGTCATCATCTTCTTCATGACCTTCCTGCCGCAGTTCATCTCGGCCGGCGACCCCGATGTCACCGGCAAGCTGATCGTGCTCGGCCTGCTGTTCATTGCCATCGGCATGCCGGTGAACATTCTCGTCATCCTCGGCGCCGACAAGCTTGCCACATGGCTCCAGCGGAACCCGAGCGTACTGCGTGGCATCGACTACACGTTTGCCGGCGTGTTCTCGATCTTCGCGGCCAAAATCCTGCTCACGCAGGCGCGGTAAGCGCGCTCATACGCGATAGCGATAGTGCCCGGTGACGGGATAGGCGAGGAGCACATCCTCGAGCCGGGCACCGGCCCCGATATTGTGCACGACAAGCGGCCGCGAGCCGTCAGGTGTGCGCTCATCCGCCACGATTGCGATATGCGGCAGGTTGCCAGGCAGCATCTGGGAGACGATATCACCCGGCCGATAGTCCGTACCGTCGTCGCTGATCGCCTGCGCCGAACCGGCCCGCTTGAAAAACGCCTGAAGATTGGGCACCCGGCGATGATCGATATTACGATCGGTTTTCTTCAGGCCCCACAGCGCCGGATAGGCGGAAAAAGCCTTCCGCATGTCCTCATGAACGAGAACCTGGAGGTCGACATCCAGTGCATCGCGATAAGCGCGAACGATGACATCGGTACACACGCCGCGTTCGCGCGGAACGTCACCGCCGGGATAATCGAGCTTCGAATAGGCGGCATCGTACATGGTCGTAACGCCGACCTGACGGCGCGCGGCCGCCACGAGCCTGCCAGCCGCATCGCTTTCCGGCGCTGCCCGCAGGATCGATGGCAACGCCAGAAGCAGCCCCGCAGACAAACCACTGGCAAGAAAATCGCGACGCAACAGCATGCTCACCCCCCAAATCCGACCGCTAAAAAGCTGCGGGCGGATTCGGGCGGTTTGTTGACGCCTCAGCCGATCAGCAAGGCATCATCATCCAGCGTCTGGCCGCGCATCTTGCGGAACATCGCGATCAGGTCCTCGACCTGGAGGTTCTTGCGGTTGTCGCCCGCGACGTCTAGCACGATCTCGCCGCCATGCAGCATGACGGTGCGGTGGCCGTAGTCGAGCGCCTGGCGCATGGAATGGGTCACCATCAGCGTCGTCAGCTTGCGCTCGGAGACGATTTTCTGGGTGAGGGTCATGATGAACTCGGCCATGCCGGGGTCGAGGGCGGCGGTGTGCTCGTCGAGCAGCAGCACGTCGGAACCGGCAAGCGTGGCCATAACCAGCGAGACGGCCTGACGCTGGCCGCCGGAGAGCAGGTCCATACGGTCGCGCATGCGGTTTTCGAGACCGAGGTTCAGTTCGGCGATACGCTCGCGGAAGACCGAACGGCGCTGTGGGCCGAGCGCCGAGGACAGGCCGCGGCGTTCGCCGCGACGGGCGGCAAGCGCCAGGTTTTCCTCGATGGAAAGCGCGCCGCAGCTGCCGGTCAGCGGATCCTGGAAAACGCGGGCGACGCGGCCGGCGCGGGCGGCGGTGCCCTGGCGGGTGACGTCGGCGGTGCCGATCTTCACCTGTCCCTCGGTCGCGATGACATCGCCGGCGAGAACGCCGAGCAGGGTCGACTTGCCGGCACCGTTCGAACCGATGACGGTGACAAACTGGCCTTCCTCGATGGTGAGGCTGACGCCGTTCAATGCCTGTTTCTGCAGCGGCGTGCCCTTGCCGAAGGTGACCTTGATATCGGAAACGGAGATCATCAGGCGGCTCCTCCGCGGCGAAGGCGCGGCAGGACGAGCGCCACGGTGACGAGCAGCGCCGTCACGAAATTGAGGTCGGAGGCCTGCAGGCCGAGCACGTCGGAGGACAGCGCGAGCTGGATGGCGATGCGGTAGAGGATCGAGCCCAAGACGCAGCCGATGAGCGCCATCAAAATACCGCGCGCGCCAAACAGCGTCTCGCCGATGATGACGGCGGCAAGGCCGACGACGATGGTGCCGACACCGGAGGTGACGTCCGCAAAGCCGTTCGTCTGGGCGAAGAGCGCGCCACCGAGGGCAACCAGCGCGTTGGAGAGCGCGATACCGAGATAGATCTGGCGGTTGGTATCGACGCCCTGCGCGCGGGCCATGCGGGCGTTCGCCCCGGTCGCGCGCATCGAGAGGCCGGCATCGCTTTCCAGAAAGCGCCAGACGAGAACGACGGCGAGGACGACGAGCACGAAGATGAAGAGCGGCCGGACGTAGAAATCGCGAAGACCATGGCCGAAGAACGGGCTCAGCATCGTCTCGGCATTGATCAGCGCGACATTCGGCTTGCCCATGACACGCAGGTTTACCGAGAAGAGCGCGATCATCGTCAGGATCGAGGCGAGCAGGTTGAGGATGCGGAAGCGCACATTGAGCATCGCCGTGACGAGGCCGGCACCCGCGCCCGCCAGCATGGCAATGAAAGCGGCAAGCCATGGGTTTACACCCGCGATGATCAGTACCGCCGTGACGGCGGCGCCAAGCGGGAAGGATCCGTCCACGGTGAGGTCCGGAAAATCCAGCACGCGGAAGGCAAGGTAAACGCCAACGGCGACGAAGGCATAGACCAGCCCCAGTTCGACGGCACCCCAGAAGGCAATCAGGCTCACGGCTCTCGGCTTTCTCTTTTCACCCGTTCCGCAGGTTTGGCGGGATGGGTCCGTTTAACAGATCAACCGCTGCCGGCGATCCGGCAGCGGTTGATTCCTGATAGCAATGTCGGACCGAAGTTTATTCGATCACGCGGGTCGCGCGGCCGACGAGCGCTTCCGGCAGGGTGACGCCCATCTTGGCGGCAGCACCCTTGTTGACGACGAGGTCAGTGCCGGCGGCAACCTTCACGGCGATGTCGCCGGGGTTTTCGCCCTTGAGGATGCGCACGACGATTTCACCCGTCTGCTTGCCGACGTCCTTGTAGTTGAAGCCGAGCGCCGCGATGGCGCCGCGCGAGACGGAATCCGTGTCGGCGGTGAAGAGCGGCAGCTTGGCTTCCTCGGCGACGGAGACGGCACCTTCCAGAGCGGAGATGATCGTGTTGTCGGTGGGCACGTAGATGGCGTCGGCGCGGCCGACGAGGGCGCGGGCCGCACCCTGCACTTCGGCCGACTTGGTGGCGGCGGATTCGACGACCGTCAGGCCGGCCTTCTCGGCTTCGGCCTTGAGAACGGCGAGCAGCGAAACGGAGTTGGCCTCACCCGAGTTGTAGAGGAAGCCGATCGTCTTGGCGTTCGGCAGGATTTCCTTGATGAGGGCCAGATGCTCGGCAACCGGCGACAGGTCGGAAAGGCCGGTGACGTTGCCGCCGGGCTTGTCCATGTCGGTGACGAGCTGCGCACCGAGCGGATCCGATACGGCCGTGAAGACGACCGGGATATCCTTCGTCGCGGAGACGACGGCCTGCGCCGAGGGCGTGGAGATCGGCACGATCACGGTCGGGTCTTCGCCGACGAACTGGCGGGCGATCTGCGCGGCCGTCGCGGGATTGCCCTGCGCCGACTCATAGATGAACTTCAGGTTCTCGCCTTCCTTGTAGCCGGCCGCTTCCAGCGCTTCCTTGACGCCGTCACGGGCAGCATCGAGCGCCGGATGTTCGACGATGGCGGTCACGGCAACCGTGACGTCTTCAGCCTGTGCGGGGAGGGAAATCGCGACGGTGGCCGCGAGAGCGAGGAGAAATTGACGCATGGAAGGTCTCCCTAGAATGATCTCAGGGCGTTTCTAGGCAAAACGGCCCTTCAGATCAATTCTTGGAAAGCGCTTCATCAATCACATTTTCTGATAGATGCCTGCGGCAAAACCGCCTCAGTCATCCTCGCCATGACCGACGATCATCATCGCCTCGAAGGCCATGCGCTCGACCTTGCGCATGCGCTCGGATTCCGATTTCAGCTGGCCGCAGGCGGCGAGGATGTCGCGGCCGCGCGGGGTGCGGATCGGCGAGGCATAGCCGGCCTGGTTGATGAAATCGGCGAAACGCTCGATCTGCTCCCAGTCCGAACACTGGTAGTTCGTGCCCGGCCAGGGATTGAACGGGATGAGGTTGATCTTTGCGGGAATGCCCTTGAGCAACTGGGTCAGCAGCTTGGCATCCTCAAGGCTGTCGTTGACGTCCTTCAGCATCACATATTCGAAGGTGATGCGCCGCGCGTTGGACAGGCTCGGATAGGCGCGGCAGGCGTCGAGCAGCTCTTTCAGCGGATATTTCTTATTGATCGGCACCAACATGTCGCGCAGCTCGTCGCGCACGGCATGCAGCGAGATCGCCAGCATCACCCCGATCTCGGAGCCCGTGCGATAGATTTCCGGCACGATGCCCGAGGTCGAGAGCGTGACGCGGCGCTTGGAAAGCGAGAGGCCATCGCCGTCGGTGGCGATCAGCAGCGCCGTCTTGACGTTCTCGAAATTGTAGAGCGGCTCGCCCATGCCCATCATGACGATGTTGGAGACCTTGCGTCCCTCGGCGGGCGCAATCATGCCCGCAGGCGTGTCGCGATCCGGGAAATCGCCGAGCCGGTCGCGGGCGAGCAGCAGCTGCGAGAGGATTTCCTCCGCCGTCAGGTTGCGCACCAGCTTCTGCGTGCCGGTATGGCAGAAGGAACAGGTGAGCGTGCAGCCGACCTGGCTGGAGATGCAGAGCGTGCCGCGCCCCTCTTCGGGAATATAGACGGTCTCGATCTCGACCGGCCGGCCGGCGCCGCGCGCGGGGAAGCGCAAGAGCCACTTGCGCGTGCCGTCATTGGAAATCTGCTCGTCGACGATCTCCGGGCGTGCGATGGTGAAATGCTTCTTCAGCATTTCGCGCATGTCCTTGGAGACATTGGTCATGTCGTCGAAATCGGAAACGCCGCGCACATAGAGCCAGTGCCAGAGCTGGCTGACGCGCATCTTCACCTGGCGCTCGGCCACACCCTTTTCGACCAGCGCGCGGCCCATGTCTTCGCGAGAAAGACCGATCAGCGTCGGCTTTTCGGCGGCGGGGATGGTGCGGACGACCGGCGCCTTGACCGGGTCGGCGGTGTTGAGAAAATCCATGCTTGCCATCGGGTCATTCCTCAAGAACAGGCAGCGCCGGCGCAGGCTTTTGCGCCACGGCGGTCCATGCTCGACTGAAGTTCATTGCAGGCCAGGAAATGCCGGGAAGTGCGGCTTACGGCCCAGTTGCCGGCCCTTTAGCATTGTTCTGCCGGAAAGTCACGGCCCTCCATCGTGGCCCATGCAGATCTCGCGCAGGCACGCCCGCAGCCAGCGATGCGCCGGGTCGGCATCCATGCGCGGGTGCCAGAGCAGCGAGACGGTGAAATCAGGCAGATCGACCGGCAGCGCGAAAGCCGCCACGCCGTCGCGAAACGATGCCGTTGACCGGTCCGAGACCTGCGCGATCAGGTCGGATTTTTTTGCGAGCGTCACGGCCTCGGTAAAGCTCGGCACCGTCACGATTATGTTGCGTGTCAGCCCCTTCAGCGCCAGCGCCTCATCGACCGGGCCGCGATCGCGCCGGCCACGCGAGACGAGGATGTGGTCGCCGTCCGCGTAGCGCTCCGGCGTGATCGGCCCGTCGAGCAGCGGATGCCCGTCGCGCACGATGCCGATAAAACGATCGCGGAAGAGCGCCTGTGCCCGAACCTCCGGCCCCGTCGTATCGCCAATCACGCCCGTTTCGAGATCGACGATCCCGTCGCGCAACGGCGTGCTCTCCTTGTCCGGCTTCGGCACGAAGCGCAATTTCACGCCCGGCGCCTCGCGCGCCACACGCGCCAGCAGCGCCGGCCCGTACGTATCGACGAAACCCTCGCGGTTGCGCAGGGTGAAGGTCCGCACGAGGGCCTTGAGGTCGAGGATCTCAGCCGGTCGCAGCAGCACTTCCGCGTCCTGCACGATCTGCCCGACCCTCTGGCGAAGCTCCACCGCCCGCGGCGTCGGCACAAGGCCACGTCCGGCCCGCACGAGCAACGGATCGCCCGTCACGTCGCGCAGCCGCGCCAGCGCGCGGCTCATCGCCGACGGGCTGAGCCTGAGCCGTCGGGCGGCCTGCGCGACGCTGCCTTCGGCAAGCAGTACGTCGAGCGTCACGAGAAGATTGAGATCGGGCCGGGACATGCATGATCCTAACACACCGGCCACAGAATGACATGGCGCTAAACGCACGAATAGAGTGCAACTCGTGCGCATTCCGCCCTATCACGGAAAGGCCTATCTGCTTCGAAGAAACAAGGAGCAGTCCCATGCAAGACGGAAACATCCCAACGGCGGACCGGAACAGGGTCGGAGCCCTTGCCGGCCTGTCGCTCGCCATCCTGTTATCCTCGCTCGGCACCAGCATCGCCAATGTCGCCCTGCCGTCACTGGCGCAGCACTTCGCCGCGCCCTTCCCGCATGTCCAGTGGGTCGTGCTCGCCTATCTGCTTGCCAGCACCGTGCTGATTGCCGGTATCGGGCGCCTCGGCGATCTCTTCGGCCGTCGCCGGTTGCTTTTGGCGGGACTGGCGGTGTTTTCCGCCGCTTCGCTTCTGGCCGGTCTCTCGCCGTCGCTGCCCTTCCTCATCGCCGTCAGGGCCATTCAGGGCGCGGGCGCGGCGGCCATGATGGCGCTGGCCATGGCCTTCGTCAGCGAGACCGTGCCGAAGGAGCGCATCGGCAGCACGATGGGTCTACTCGGCACGATGTCGGCGGTCGGCACCGCACTCGGTCCCTCGCTCGGCGGCCTGCTGATCTCCGCCTTCGGCTGGCCCTCGATCTTCCTCGTCGCCGTGCCCTTCGGCATCGCCGCCTTCGGTCTCCTGCGGCGTTTCCTGCCCGCCGACCGCAAGGCCGACAGCGCAGCCCGCTTCGACCTCGTCGGCGCCACGCTGCTGGCGATATCGCTTGCCGCCTATGCGCTCGCCATGACGGCCGGCGGAGGCCGTATCGGAGTTGTGAAC
>CBFGOD010000114.1:0-11101 GCA_965650295.1 uncultured Shinella sp.
TCTGTCGTGCGCTATCATCCTGGCCTTGGTCGGCGCGGCCACCTCGACCTTCGAGGGCCGCTCGCCGGAATGGCGCGGGCCGGACCTCTGGCTCTATATCGCTGGCGGCGCGCTCGGCACGGTCTATGTCACCACCGCCATCTTCCTGACCCCACGCATCGGTGCGGCCGCCGTCATGGCCTTTGCGGTCTCCGGCCAGTTGCTGGCCGGCATCCTGCTGGATCGTATCGGCTTCCTCGGCATGGCCGTGCGTGAAATCTCCGTCGGGCGCATCGGCGGCGCCATCCTGCTCGTCGCCGGCGCGCTGATGATCCGCTTTCTCTGAGGCCTGCCATGCGTGTCGACCTCTTCGATTTCGATCTGCCGGAAGACAATATCGCGCTTCGCCCGGTGAGCCCGCGGGAAGCCGCGAAGCTGCTCGTCGTGCAACCGGGCAATGAAGTGCTCTATGAAGATCATACCGTCGGCGACCTGCCGTCGCTGCTCAGGGCAGGCGATGCGCTCGTCTTCAACGACACACGCGTGATACCCGCCCAGCTCGAAGGCATCCGCCATCGCGAGGGCGCTGGCGGCCAGAAGGTGTCGGCCACGCTGCACATGCGCATCGCTGGCGACCGCTGGAAGGCCTTTGCCAAGCCGGGAAAACGCATCAAGCTCGGTGATCGCATCACCTTCGGCGATGCTCTCTCGGCGACCATCGAGCAAAAAGGCGAGGGCGGCGAAGTCACCCTGCATTTCGATGCGTCCGGCCCGGAACTCGACCGCGCTATCGCCACGGTCGGCCATATCCCGCTGCCGCCCTATATCGCCTCCAAGCGCGCCGAAGACGAGCTGGACCGCAAGGACTACCAGACCATCTATGCCCGCGAGGAAGGCGCCGTCGCAGCCCCCACGGCCGGCCTGCATTTCACCGACACGCTGTTCGAAAAGCTCGATGCGCTGGGCGTGGAGCGCCATTTCGTAACGCTGCATGTCGGCGCCGGCACCTTCCTGCCGGTCAAGGCCGACGACACGACCGAGCACGTCATGCACGAAGAAATCGGCTACGTTTCCGAGGAGACCGCCGCCGCGCTCAACGCCGTGAAGGCGAGGGGCGGGCGCATCGTCTCCGTCGGCACGACCTCGCTGCGCCTGCTCGAAAGTGCTGCCGACGAGGACGGCACGATCAAGCCGTGGTCGGGAGCGACGGGCATCTTCATTACGCCCGGCTATCGCTTCCGCACGGCCGATATCCTGATGACCAATTTCCACCTGCCGAAATCGACGCTCTTCATGCTCGTCTCGGCCTTTTCCGGCCTCGAGACCATGCGCGGCGCCTATGCCCATGCCATCGCGACCGGCTACCGCTTCTATTCCTACGGCGACTCCAGCCTGCTTTTCCGGGACCACCGATGACCGACACTTTTGAGTTCAAGCTTCTCGCCACCGATGGCAAGGCCCGCCGCGGCGAGGTCTCCATGCCGCGCGGCACCATCCGTACGCCGGCCTTTATGCCCGTCGGTACGGTGGGCACGGTGAAGGCGATGTATCTCGACCAGGTGCGCGAGCTCGGCGCCGATATCATTCTCGGCAACACCTATCACCTGATGCTGCGCCCCGGCCCGGAGCGTGTCGCCCGCCTCGGCGGCCTGCACGAACTCATCCGCTGGCCACACCCGATCCTTACCGACTCGGGCGGCTTCCAGGTCATGTCGCTCTCCGGCCTGCGCAAGCTCGACGAGCAGGGCGTGACCTTCAAGAGCCATGTCGACGGCGCGCTGCACCACATGTCGCCGGAGCGCTCTATCGAGATTCAGGGCCTGCTCGACAGCGATATTCAGATGCAGCTCGACGAATGCGTCGCACTGCCTGCATCGCCCAAGGAAATCGAGCGCGCCATGGAAATGTCGCTGCGCTGGGCCGAACGCTGCAAGGTGGCCTTCGGCGATCAGCCGGGCAAGGCGATGTTCGGCATCGTGCAAGGCGGCGACATCCCGCATCTGCGCGTGCGGTCCGCACAGGCGCTCGCCGAGCTGAACCTCAAGGGCTATGCCATCGGCGGCCTTGCCGTGGGTGAGCCGCAGGAAGTCATGCTCGACATGATCGACACGACCATCCCGCATATGCCGTTCGAAAAGCCGCGCTACCTGATGGGCGTCGGCACGCCTGATGACATGCTGAAATCCGTCGCACGCGGCATCGACATGTTCGATTGCGTGATGCCGACCCGCTCCGGCCGTCACGGCCTGGCCTTCACCCGCCGCGGCCGCATCAACCTGCGCAACGCCCGCCATGCGGAAGACATGCGCCCGCTCGACGAGCAATCGAGCTGCCCGGCCGCCCGCGACTATTCGCGCGCCTACCTGCACCACCTCATCCGCGCCAACGAATCCCTCGGCGGCATGCTTTTGACCTGGAACAACCTGTCCTACTACCAGGACCTGATGGCCGGCATCCGCAAGGCGATCGAGGAAGGCCGCTTCGCCGATTTCATGGCGCAGACGCAGGAAGAATGGGCGAGGGGCGATCTCGCCCCTCTCTGAGGATCAGATTTCCGGGCCGGGCGCGGCGTGTACCATATGCACGCCGTTGATCTTGTAGCTGCCATCCGGCTGCTTCAGGAGCTGGTAGAGCGCCGTCCAGTCCTTGCCGTCAGGCCCTGAAATCAGCACCTCCTGTACCACCATGTCACCCTCCACCTTGGACCGGCCGAAGGCAAAATTGCCGGGACGGTAGACCGGCGCATAGCCCTTTTTGACCATGTCGAAAAACGCGGTCTCGTTCGGGAATTTTCCGCGGATGGTGGGGGACGCGAAGGAATAAGCCGTCTTCGCATCGTCATTCAGGAAGGCGGCGATCTGGTTCTGGATGATGCCCTGCGCGGTATCGACGGGCTCTTCCGCATGCGCAAACAGGGGCACGGAAACGCAAAGAAACACGGCGACAGGCAATCTCATGACGCTCACTCCCGTTTCGATGAAAGCAGAATAACACAGAAAGATGCAAAGCGCTTCTGATGTGGCGCGAAGATCTTAAAGTGATTTCTTGAAAAGAAAATTATTTATAAACAGTATGATGCGTTGATTAATTAAAGCGAGTTAGCGGAGTATGGCGCGCATCGCCTGTCAGCCTGCGACCTTTCGCAGGATCACAACTTCCGAGTCCTGGTAGGTCGCGCGCGCGGTTTCCTCAAAACCGTGTCGGGCTGCAAGGGTCAGCGACGCAGTATTCTGCGGGTCGATGATGCAGATGATCGGCATGCCCGGATGGTTTTCCGCAGCCCAGGTCCACATGGCCTCCAGCGCTTCACTGGCAAGACCTTGGCCATGCATTTCCGGCAGCAGGCCCCAGCCGGCTTCCAGCGTATTCTCGATAGCCGGCACAATCGCCCGACGCATCTCATGAAACCCGGCTTCGCCAATAAGACGGCCCGTGGCCTTGTCGGTGATGACCCAGAAGCCGAAGCCCATGACATGCCACATGCCGACATGGCGCAGCAGCCGCGTCCAGGACTGTTCACGTGTCAACGGCACGCCGCTGATGTAGCGCACAACCTCGGGCAAAGCCCACATCGTGGTCATGGCGTCGAGATCGCCCGGTTGAAAGCCACGCAGGATGAGGCGGCTGGTTTCGAGCACGGGAATGTCGGTCATATCGGTGTCGCTGTTTGGGATGCGTCGGGACGCCGTAGCTACTATGGTTTTACGGCCATAGTCGACAGGCGAGTGTCACGCAATTTCACAGCAATACAAAGATCACATAAGATAGATTATGGAACGACCGGGTGGTTTCACGGCTGTTGCTTTTGGGTGCTAAACCGCTGGTAACGCTGCTGTGGATTACCGCGATAAGAAGCGGTTTTGGGTGTTGCTTTTCTGACTGGTCATGAAAGGCTCTCTGCGTTGGTCAATCAGCGCGGGGCATCATGCCGGTCAACCTAGCCTCTCCATCGCTGCCGCATACGTTGTCCGGCGTTGTCAGCGTCGGCTCCTCCGGCGCTCCACGGTTCTGGGCGACGATCTGGAGCGATGTCCTGAAAGCCTCATTGGAGCCGTCGACCCGGCGCAAGCATCTGGCTGCTTTGGACCGGTTTTACGACGCGACTGAGCGGCAACGTGGCTACGACTGCCTAGATCGCCTGATAGCTGATGCCGACGCCGACGCACTTGAGGACGTCCTTCTCGGCTTTTTCTCCCAACTGCGCAACGAAGCCACCGTAGCGGGCATCGACAAGACCTCGACCTGGACGTCGGTCGTGAGCTTTGTGACCGACATGCTCCGTTACGCAGGCAATACGACGGGCGTTCGGTCAGCAGAAATGGAGGCCAAGCTTCTCAGGATCGACGTGCTTTACCGCCAGCTCGTACCAAACCGAGAAACGACCGCACCAGTGATCCGTGCGCTGCCTTCCACAGTGGTTCAGGACCTCTACGAAATCTTCCGACCGGACTCTTCGCGCAATCCCTTCAAGACCGAGGCGCTCCGGTGGCGCAACCTCGTCATCTTCATGCTGCTGCTGCGTCTGGATGCAAAGAATCCTGCGAAGGGCTATGGCTGCCCAGGAGACTACAAGAACTCATGGGTGTGGTACGAGCGCTGGTTCGAAACAATCCTAGATCATTGCAAAGCCAATCCGGAGAAGTATCAATGACTCGCGTCGGAGCGTTGAGAGTACTGAAGCTGACGGGTTGGCTGATGTTCGCCGCTTGCGTTTACTTAGCCGTCCAGATCGTGGTGGCGGCGTTCGAAATCAACGATCAGATCGACCGCTGTATGGACGATACGTCTCCGGCGTATATCACCGATCCCCAACTTCGCGATCAAGCGTGTAAGTAAGCAACACCGCTCTCCAACATTGCTTGCAACACGGTGCAACCCTGTTGCTATCCAGTGAAAATAGAAAGCAACAAACGCTGCGAAAACCCGATTGCAACAACGTTATGCGCAGCTAGCGCGGAAACCTCCTGGTACTAAACGGATTGCGATTACTCACTCACCCAGCTTCATTGCCGAAACCGCACTCTTTGGAACCATTATACGGCATTTGAGTCTCCCTAGCGCTTGTTCATATCCGTAGCTTGGCTGCGGGTTTCTGCGAGCCAGATATCGAGCGCACTGGCTGCCGCGTGAGCCTGGACCACGATCTCCGGTACAAGGTCGATATCCGGCAGGCTTCCCAGTCCGACCGGCCCCATGGCAAACAAGCCTTCGAAAACGCCTGCGGCAGTAAGCGCTCGGCCATCGCGATCGACGGTAATGCCGAGGTCAAGCTCGTCGCGTCTTACGAGCTGCGCCGCCAGCAAGGAGCGGAACAGCGGTGAATCGAGATCCGTCGGACGAACGCGGCAATCGATCGTCCGGTCTGCGGGTAAGACTTGCAGCCCTGCGGCACCCGACAGCAGCACGCCATTCGTGGCGATGCGCTCGACCTTGCCCTTGCGCACCGTGATGACGCCGCTGGTTATGGCCTGGCGCAAACGTTCGAAATGAGCAAGCGGAAGGCGATTGCGATGGCTGTCGTAGATCGGCTTGACATGGCGCTTGAACCGGCGCCGTTCCTCCGGCGTCAATCCCTGCCAGAGTTCCCGGGCACGAAGGCGGAAATCGTTCATGATGCCCTGCCAGCCGGTTCCTTCGCGTGCGGCCCTGTTGGCCGCCTCGCGCAGATGCCGGAAGGCGCCACGAAGCGTGTTGGGGAACGGGCGATCCGACGGGACGACACCGACGGCCGACGGCGCATGCGGCTGCGGCAGGAAGCCGGATGCGGAAATCAGCGTCACGTGAGACGCTTCTCCAGCGGCGAGCAGACGCAAGGCACGGTCGACGGCATGTACGCCGCCGCCGATGACCTGCACCTCCTTCGCAGCGATGAGACCCGCATTGCCCTCGGCACCTTCACGCAGGCCATAACCAGTCGCCAGGAATACGGCGTCGAACCGCGCCTGATCTCCGTCGCCGGACAACAGGCTTAGCCCACCGGCCGTATCCCGATTGATCGTTGCGACACTCTCGGCGCGCACCTGAACCAGGACATCGGCCCGCTTGCGCAGCGCTTCCGAAAAGCGCTGATAGGCATAGGCACTGAAGACTTCGCCGGGCACGAAAGCATGATCGACATTGCCGGATGCCGGCGGATCAACGCCGCGCCAATCGCCGCCCTCCTCCAGCCACCGTCGAAAATCGTCCCGGGCCAGCGGATCGACCGAGAGATCACGCACGCGGCTGTTGAGCAGCGGCGAAGCCGGGCGACCGATACTCTCGCCGCCATCGATCTTCGGAAACGGATCGAACATCACGAGATGAAAAGGACGCTGGAAGGTCTTCAACAGCGCGATAGCCGTCATCAGGCCGGTAAAACCACGGCCGATAATGGCAATCCGCGCGAGGGAATCGGCATCCCGCGATGGCGGGAGCAAGTGGGCGGGCACGAGCGTCATCGTTAGGTTCCTTCCTGCACAGCGTGAGGCGGCTTCCAAAACTCGTCCTATCGGGCGAGCATGACACGGTATTTTCTACTAAAACAATAGAATATTAATCGCAAAATCAAGCCCTATGCTACCTATAATTCTCACGGCGGCGGAATACCGGCTTTTCAAAGATGCGATCGCCGTCAGGATTCCGGGGCTACTCCCCTCCTCTCTTCCGGCCGGACGCCCATTTCATCGGCAACGGTTTTGGCGGTAGCCATCACGCTCGCGATCGGGAAAGCCCGGCGACCGATTTGGCCGCCGGGCCTTGCGACCCTAGCTCCAGGCGTGGAGCGGCGGTTTCTCACCGTTGAGGAAATACTTGCCAAGGATCGCGTACTTCCAGCGCACCGGGTCGTGCAGCGTATGGGTTCGGGCGTTGCGCCAGTGCCGGTCGAGATGGTGTTCGGCGAGCGTGGAACGCGTACCGGCAAGTTCGAACAGCTTGTTGGTTGCGGCAATCGCGATTTCCGTCGAAAGGATTTTCGCTTCGGCGGTGACGATCTGGGCCTCGGCGACCGTCTCGGCATTGGGATTTGCAATCGCCCGGTCGATTGCGTAGCCGGCCTTTTCCAACAGTGCCTGCGCCGCATGGAGCCGAAGCGTCAGATCACCGACGGCCTGGATCGTGTAGGGGTCGTCGGTGGCGCGTTCGAGGCCGCTATCCACCCAGGCGCGGCTCTTGGTGCGCACGAAATCGACGGTCTCGTCGATGGCCGCCTGCGCGATACCCGTATCGACGGCAACCTGGATGATCTGGAAGATCGCGCCATCCGCGGTCGGAACTTCATAGCCCTTGTAACCGGGCACAAGATGGGTCTTCGGCACTTTCACATTGTTGAGAATGACGGTGCCAGACAGCGTCGTGCGCTGGCCGAAGGACGACCAGTCGTCGATGACGGTGAGGCCCGGTGCATCCCGCTCGGCAATCGCATACCAGGCACGGCCCTCCTCATCGAGCGCGACGATGGGCACGAGATGCGCAAGCAACGCGCCGGAAGAATAGAATTTCTGGCCGTTGACGACGACATGGTCGCCGGCATCGGTGAATTTCGTCTCAAAATCTGCCGCACGCTTGGAGCCGAATTCGGAGAAGGCATTGCCGAAGCGCGTGCCGCGCAGCACTTCCGCGAAAAGCAGCGTCTGCTGCGCCTCATCCGAAACCGTGCGGATGGCGGCGATGACACCGAGATGGTTCTGCGCGATCTGGCCGATGGAGGAATCCCCCGCCGAGACGATCTCGATCACCTTGGCGAGCGTCGCATAGGAGACTTCCGGGCCGCCGAATTTCTTCGGTACGTTGATCGACCAGAGGCCGCTTTGCGAGAAGGCATCCAGTTCCTTGACCGGCCAGATACGGTCGCGGTCGCGGATCGCCGCCCCCGGCGCGATTTCGGCCGCAAGCGTCTTCGCGACCGAAATCGCCTCGGCATCGCTCTTGATGATATGAGCCGGCTCGCTCGGGCGCGGCACGGCCGGAACACCCTCGACGGCGTCCTTCGTGTTGACGTTGGAAATGGTCATGGCAAGTCTCCTCTTCAGGTTGGGTTCAATGGGCAAAGGCGGGCGCAGCCGCCGGCTTCTGGCCGAGATAGAAGGCTTTGACGTCATCGCGCGCCTTCAATTCGGCAGCACGGCCCGAGAGCACGCTGACGCCGTTTTCGAGAATGACCGCCCGGTCGGCATAGGTGAGCGCGACTGCGGAGTTCTGCTCGGCAACGAGGATCGACAGACCCTCCTCGCGGTTGAGGCGTTTCAGGGTGCGGAAAATGTCCTGCACGACGAGGGGGGCAAGTCCCATGGAGGGCTCGTCGAGCACCAGCAGCCGCGGCCGCGACATCAGCGCCCGGCCGATCGCCGTCATCTGCTGCTCGCCGCCGGAGGTGAGGCCGGAAAGCACCCGGCGTTTCTCCTTGAGCCGGGGGAAATGCGCGTAGACCTTTTCGAGATCGCTGGCGATTTCGGCGCGCGAGCCGCTGCGTCCAAGCCCGCCGGAAACGAGATTTTCCTCGACCGTCAGCGATTTGAAGCAGTGCCGCCCTTCCAGCACCTGAACAAGGCCGCGCCTGACGAGGCTGGCAGGCGTTTCGCGTGCCACGTCGTGCCCCTCGAACTGCACGCGCCCGGCCAAAATCTGCCCGCGCTCGGCCGGCAGCAGGTTGGAAATCGCCTTCAGCGTCGTCGTCTTGCCGGCGCCGTTCGCCCCGAGGAGAGCGAGAATTTCGCCGCGCGCCAAAGAGAGCGTTACGCCGTGCAGAGCGGTGATGGAGTGATTGTAGGTCGCATGAAGGCTCTCGATGGCGAGCAGCCTGCCCTCTTCTGTCATGTCGAATTTTCCTCGCGGATCTCGGTTGTTACGGCCGGGCACGGAGAGAACCTTCCGGTGCCCGGCCGGAAGCATCAGTTCGTCACGGCACCCGCATCTTCGGCCGTGCGAAGCGTGATGCCCTTTTCGGCAGCGTAGGCTTCAGCCGACTTCTCGATGATCGGCCGCAGCAACGCCCAGTCCGGCGCGATCCAATCGGAAACGACGTTCCACTTCTTGCCGTCCCATTGCTGGAAGGTCACGTAGCCATTGCCCTCGTGATTGTCCCAGGTGACATTGATCGAATGGAACAGGTCCTTGGCACCCAGCGCCTCGACGCGAGCCGGATCGAGTTGCAGATGCTCGAAGCCCCAGCGAACCTCGTCGCCGGTCAGCGTGCGCTTGCCGAACTTTTCCTGCGCGATGCGCACAGCCTCGACATTCAGAATGCCGTTGACGATACCGAGATTGTGGTAGACGGAACCGATGCGGTTCTTGTCCTCGAGATTGCCCTTGCCGGCGTCATAGACCGTCTTCACGATCTCCTTGACGACAGGGTATTCGGCGCCCGAGGCCTGCGTGGTGATGGCCGTATAGCCCTTTGCCGCATCGCCGGCCGGAATGACGTCCTCTTCCGAATTCGACCAGACATTGCCGATGATGTGATCGACCGGGAAGCCGGTCTTGACGGCCGTCTTCAGCGCCACCGGGTTCATCACGCCCCAGCCGCGCAACACGACATAATCAGGCTTGGCGCGACGGATCGTCAGCCATTGCGACTGCTGTTCGTTGCCTGGATGCGGCACTTCGATCTGTTGCAGCTCGAAGCCGTATTTTTCCGCGAGCAGTTCGTAGATCGGGATCGTCTCCTTGCCATAGGGCGAGCCGTGATAGAGCACGACGATCTTCTTGCCCTTCAGGCTTTCGAGGCCGCCTTCCTTGGAGGCGATGTAGTTCACGATGCCCGACGTCTCGCTGTAGGGATTGAGCAGCAGCGGGAAGACATAGGGGAAGACGCGGCCGTCGGTCGAATCCGTGCGGCCGTGGTTGATGGTGATCAGCGGCACCTTGTCCTGCGTGATGCGATCGATCATCGCATAGGCGATGCCGACCGACAGCGGGTTCCAGGCGGCGATGCCCTGGTTGCTTTTCAGCCGCTCGTAAGCCTCGACGCCGCGCTCGACCTCGTACTGGGTTTCGGCCTCAGACCAGGTGAGCTTCACGCCGTTGACGCCGCCGTCCCTGATGTTGATGAGGTTGAGATAGTCGATGAAGCCGCCGAAGAAGCCTGTGCCGCCGGCCGCATAGGGACCGACGCGGTAGCTCTGCAACGGGAAATGCTGCTCGTCGGCAAGGGCGGGAGCGGCGATGGCCGCAAGGCCGATGCCGGCGGCAAAAGCGGCGGCTCTGATCTTGGTGTAAAGGGTCATGTCTAGGCACACTCCGTCTGTCGGCGGCGCTCGGCCGTCCGTTGTTTCAGGGATTCGGGGTTTTTGTTGTTGGAAGCGGGAGCTTCGGATCTCACGCCCGCCGGAAGGCGGCCGTTATGCGTGATTTCAGGCGATCCCAGAGCGAAACGAGACCATCAGGCTCAAGGATCAGGAACAGGATGATAAGGGCACCGATGACGATGCGCTGCGTCATGTCGAGCACGCCGGAATCGAAGATATCGCCCAGCAGGAAGGCGCCGAGGCGGGAGAGCACCAGCGGGAAGACGACGATCAGCGCCGCGCCGAAGAAAGCGCCGCGGATGGAGGCGAGCCCACCGATGATGACGATGAAGAGGATCTGGAACGAGCGGTCGAGATTGAAGCCCGCCGGCTCCACCGTGCGCAGATAGGCGAAGGCCCAGAGCACACCGGCCACCCCGATGATGAAAGACGAAATACCGAAGGCGAGCAGCTTCGTGCGCAGCACCGGCACGCCGATGATGCGCGCGGCGATCTCGTTGTCGCGCACCGCGATGAAGTTGCGACCGGTCTGCGAAGAGACGAGGCGGTAAGCCAGAAAGGTCAGGATAGCCACGACCGTCAGCGCGAAGAGATAGCGGCCGACCGGCCCCTCGAAGGAAAGCCCGGCAAGCGACAGCGGCGGCGCGTCGATGACACCGGAGGCGGAATTGTTGGAGAACCAGCTGAACTTCGTCAGCGCCCATTGCACGAAGAACTGCGCGGCGAGTGTCGAGACGGCGAGGTAGAAACCGCGCAGCCGCAGGCTCGGCAGGCCGAAGACGATGCCGATCGCCGCCGCCGACAGGCCGGCGAGTACGATCGAGGCGACGAGCGGCAGCGCCTCGACCCGCAGGTTGAAATTATAGGCCGCGAAGGCGCCGACGGCCATGAAGGCGGCC